>JAIKYN010000344.1 GCA_024683155.1 Lachnospiraceae bacterium
GGTTTCGATCTCAAAGCCCTTGGACATAATGGGGAAACTCTTGGCAAAGGTAAAGCTGAAGGCACGAAAGCCCGTCATGATATCCTTGATGTCGCACTTAAACAGCGCATTGATGCTGCCCCGCACCAGGCTGTTTCCGAAATTGTGGAAGGGGCGCTTGTTTTCCTGGAAATAGGTGGAGGAAAGACGATCTCCCACTACCATATCCGCCTTATGGTTCAGCACGCGGTTAACCATTTCAGGGGCAGACTCCAAGGGATAGGTATCATCCCCGTCAGTCATGATGTAACACCGGGCATCGATCTCCCGGAACATGGTACGGATCACGTTGCCCTTCCCCTGTTTGTATTCATGACGCACAATGGCACCGTTCTTTTTGGCGATCTCCACCGTTGCATCCGTGGAATTGTTATCATATACATAGATCACGGCTTCGGGGAGGCAACGCTTTGCATCCTGAATGACCTTTTCTATGGTTTGTTCTTCGTTGTAGCAGGGAATGATAACTGCGATCTTATCCATAGTTTTCTCTTTCTTTAAGATATTCTCTTGACTCTATCCTACTGTCCCGCATATTCCAGCTGTGCCAGACGATACAGGAAGTTTCTCGCATAAGCCTTTCGGCCCTTTTCCGTAAAGTGGGTTCCGTCGATGAGATATTCGGCAGAATTTCCACGATTCACACCCAGATCGGCGTAATTATCCACAAACAGTATACCATACTGGTAGGCTACTTTACGGGCTACTTCATTGTACTGGACCACCGTTCCGCCGCCGTAACTGTAACTATCGCTGTCATGCACGATCTTTCCGCTGTTATAGCCCACACAGAAGGTAGGACCTGCAAGGATGATGGTCACGCCCGGAAACAGCCCATAGATCTTTTCCACATAAGTCCGCAGCGCTCCCGCATAACTTTCCGTATCATAGGGACCACAAGGATTCTCCATACGAATCCCCAGAAAGTAATCATTCAGGCCATAAGCGATCACCGCGTAACGGATATAAGCAGCATCCGCATACATCCGGTCCAGCTCTCCCGCCGCCTCATAGGTATCGGGAATGGTATTGGTATGCGTTTCGATCATGGAGACGATATCTCCAAAATTGATCCCGCTTTGTTCCACCGTATCATCCTCCGCCGCCTGGGTCCCCCGGATACTGAGATTGTAGATATCTCCGGTGCCACCCAGTTTTTTTCCCACAAGCTCCGCGATACCGTTATCCCCACGGTTGAGGTCCCAGATGCTGTCTCCGAAGATCACCATACCGGTATCGGTGCGACTTTCTTTGGCTTTTGCGATCAGGGTATCGATCTTATGATCCAGATACACCCTGCGTCCCAAAAATCCTGCTCCCAGGAGCACCAGAATAAGGCATAAAGCTATGATTCTTTTCATCGGTTTCGATACGTTCTTCACCCGTAGTTTCCCTTTTATTTTATTATTTCTATTTGATCTGATACTGTAACAGATCCCCAGAGCTCCCAAAACTGTATACCGTAAACGCTTCGTCTACATATACCTTTTCACCTTTTCTGATAGCAGGTGCCTGACTGTATTTTTCCACCTGTTCATTGCTAAGCAGAAGGAATACCTTTCCTTCCGGCACTTTGCCTCCATCTTCTCCAGAAGGTATATAATAAGCTGCCTCCGAAGACCATTTAAAGAAGCCCAATGATTCCGGTTCCATGATATTGGCTACCACCAGTTGGCCATTACTCAGCTCCTGGGTAATATTGGCATTCCAATAGGTAGCATAGCCAAAAGTATAGCTCTGGTTTTTCAACCACTCAATGGATTTCATACGTGACTCATTTGTACTGTTTGTTGCATAGGATACTTCTGCCTTCAATGTCAGAACGCCAAAACCCAAGATCATTAACAATAAAAATGCAACTCTTTCGAATATCCTGCATTCACGAGAATAATATACCGCGATCACCGGCACCATAAAGATCACAGAAGGTATATAATAACGCGGAACATTGGTTGATTTTGTAAAAAGGAGCAAAAATGTGGACAATAAAAATGCCGTCTCCAAAAAGACAACCATAAATTGTCCCTTTCCGTATTTTTTCCGGGTTCTGAAAAACAATACCGTAAGTGTCCCCAACGTAAGCAGTGCAAAAACAGACACAATTCCTCGTGCAGACATAACACTTCTATCCGGAATATAACCGAACAGCATGATCAGGGACCCAATGGTATCCTGTAACCGTTCCATAAAAATGCCTTCATAGATCTTTACGAAATCCACGCCTTCATAACTGGCAAAATCATATATCTTACTCAATACGCTGCGGTTCATCACATACCCTGCCAGAGCAAAAAACGTTCCCAGGATGGATACACAGATCTTCCTCAAGGTGTCCGGATCGATGATGGTCTCAACAAAAGCATTCAAAAATTGTTTGTGTTCCGAAGTCTGTAATTCCTGCAATCTTTTTACTCCCGCACTTTGATACCAGAGTACAAATACCGTCAGAAGAAGGGGGGCAAAGAAGCTCATCAGATAGCGAACACCTGACATTCCCATGATCAATGAGAGCACTAAAAATGTAACCATCTGCAACACAAATCGCAAACCGGAGCCTCTCTTTTCCTTTGTTGCTGCTAATCGCAAAAACAAGCCGACTGCGAAAAAGATCAGGATCACATGAAACATATAGGTATTTCCCATATGCATATGCAAACACATATTATCGGAAAAAGGAAGAAGTAACAGGCAGGCAGTCCACACTCTTACATTCTTTTCGGTTTCCGTCATTTCCATCATGTAGAAATATGAGCCCAGCAGAAGAATATAGGTAACAACATTGGTTATGATCCGGATCGTAGCCCAATCAGAGCAGATCCGGAATAAAGGTGCCATGATGAGCTGGGTATAGATGATCCGGAACTCAGTGGAATAAAACCAACCTGTAGGTTCAAGAATTTTTCCCTGCTCCGCAATGAGCTTGGAAAAGATCATTTCGGCAGCCATATCCGAATCGATCCGGTTTTCAATGAATCCTATATTTAAGAGCAACAGTACTGCAAAGCAGATGGATAATGCCACCCAAGGAGCTATCTGATTTCTTCTTACTTGCTTCATTTCTTTTCCTGTTCCAATCTTTTTTTCTAAATCAATGTACTGTTTCCGAAGATCCTTCATGCAGGAAATCGTCTCTGCCCTGATGGTAGATCACATGTAGCAGCAAACAGTACCAGAACACATAGACCGGAAGCACATACAGTCCGTTAACCGGCATATGACTGCTGGTCCCTGCAGTGATCACGCCCAGCACGGTAACCAGTATAAAGAAC
>JAIKYN010000006.1 GCA_024683155.1 Lachnospiraceae bacterium
GCATCCTACTTCCAAGCATCGTACTGCTTCTGGAACTCAGCCAGTACATCCTGGTAACCGGCTGCATCAAGATCTGCCTGATACTGCTCGATGTAAGCATCAACATCAGCTGCGGGAACACCACCGTTCTCAAGGACGAAACCGTACTGCTCGAACAGGTTAGCGCATGCAGTGTACTGTGCTTCTACAGGGCTCTTGTCGAAACGGAAACCAGCTGCGCAAGAGGTGTTAGCACCACCGTTGAAATCCTTGTACAGATCAGCCTTGTTTGCAGGCTCATTTGCCAGAGGAGTAACGATTGTAGCAGAAGCGGACTCCCACATGGAGTGGTTGTACTTCTCGGATGTCTGCTCTACCTGATGATCTGCGTTGTAGGTGAAGTCTTCGCCTTCAATACCGAAGGTGTAGATGTCAGCCAGTGTAGCATCTGTGTAAAGGAGACCCATGAAATCGATACAAGCCTGTGCCTGCTCAGGAGTACAGTTAGCTGTTACGCAGTAGCAGGAACCAAGAGCAGAAGTAGAGTGTGCATATCTGCCGGTTGCAGGCTGCATGGTAACATCCTGACCATAACGAGCATCTGCTTCATCGTTTACAGGGATATCGGTCCACCAGGAAATAGCCCAGTCCTGAGACTGTGTTGTCTGGTCATTTGTTGTCTTGGTAACTTCATCTTCAGAGATGTATCCTTTTTCTGCCCAATCGCCCATCAGCTTGCAGAACTCAGCATATTCAGGAGTCTGGATGGTATCGATGACAGAGTTGGTAGCACGATCTACAGCGAAGAAGTTGGTAGCAGAATCAGCTGTGAAGAAATCAAACTTATCAATGTACCATCTGTAGAACATAGCGGTCTTCTGTGTCAGTAAGGGATACTTAAGGCCATCAGCCTTAGCATCAGCCAACATGGGCTCAAGGTCTGCCAAAGTCTTAACAGTTGTGATATCCCAGCCGTGCTTGTCGATCAGATCCTGACGGAACATGAAATCATAACCTTCTACATTGTCCTTGTATACAGGAATGAAGTAGTTCTTGCCATCATACTTGGTAGCTTCCCACTGACCAGCATCCATGGAATTGTAAAGATCGGAACCAGCAAGAAGATCTGTGATGTCATATACAGCGTTCTTGGGAACCAGATCGTTGGTGCCAATGGTTGCTTCCCAGGAAGCAGTCCACAGCAGGTTGATCTCATTGTTAGCCAGAGCCAGATTTGCCTTGTCAACATATTCGCCGGAACCGATATCGGTTAAAACGATCTGTACGTTGATCTTGTCAGCGATGTATGCGTTGATAGCATCCTGAACCTTCTGAACCTGAGCGGAGTCAGGGTTTGCAACGTTAAAGCTGCAACGATATAAGTTGATAGTTACCGCGTCACCGGAAGCGGTAGTATCTGCAGCTGCTGTATCGGTAGAAGTATCTGCCGGAGCTGCGTCTGTTGTGGTTGCTGCAGGCTCGCTGGATGTATCAGCGGGTGCTGCGGTTTCTGTGCTTCCGCAACCTGCCAGTAATGACATAGTCATTGCAGATGCGAGAAGGACTGATAATAATTTCTTTTTCATTAATACCCTCCTTAAGGATTAATCTATATTCCAGGCATCGGCGTTATGCCTTAGCCCGAATATCTGGTTAATAATTATATGGTGATCCGTCAGCCCTTAACAGAACCAACGGTAAGACCCTTGATAAAGTACTTCTGGAAGAACGGGTAGATGACCATGATCGGTGCGATAACGGCTACAACGGTTGCCATGGTAGCGGAATACTGCGGGATCGTTCCTCCCATCGCTGCCTTAGCAGCAGCAGGTACGTTGTTGTTGTTCAGAAGGAATTCGATACTCTTCTGAATGTTGATCAGCAGAAGCTGCAAAGGCTTCTTCGCATCGGTGGTGATGTAAAGCAATGCGTTCTGCCAGTCATTCCAGTAAGCGGTTGCCATCATGAATCCAACTGCCGCCAGAGAAGGCTTTAATAGCGGAAGTACGATCTGGAAAAAGGTCCTCCACTCTCCGGCTCCGTCGATCATCGCCGCTTCCATCAGTTCGTTGGGAATACTGTTGGCGATGTATGTTCTCAGGATGATCACGTTCATGGTGGTTACACAAAGCGGAAGGATCAGCAGCCATAAGCTGTCTTTCAATCCGTAATAACTGGTGAAGATAATGTATCCGGAAAGCTGACCACCATTGAACAACATAGGGATGATCAAATAGATGGACAGGAACTTGGAAAGCCGGAAATCCTTACGGCTGATGGCATAAGCGAAAAGGCTCATGCAAAGCAGTCCCAGGAATGTTCCGGATACCGTGATGAAAATGGTAATTGCGTAGGACTTTGCCAGCTGTGTTCCGTAGCGGAGTACTGCCGCAAAACCCGCAGTAGACCATTTCTCGGGTGTAAAACTGAATCCGTTGGCGGTAATGGATGCCTCATCGGTAAATGCTGCGATAAACACCAACAGGATGGGTAATGCACAATATAACGTGTAGATGAGAAGGATCAGTAATAAAATGATCTGTCCTGCTCCGAAGCGCTCCTTCTTGGAAGGGGCTAAATCTAAATCATTCTTATTAGCCATGTCAATCCCTCCTTAGAATAATGCGCCGTCCGGCTCGATCTTACGAACGACACCGTTAGCAAACAGCATCAGCAGCAAACCAACCACCGACTGGAAGAAGGATGTGGCTGCAGTAAATCCGAAGTTTGAATTCTTGAATATCGCATTCAGTACGTAGGAATCAATAACCTGCGTGGTCGGATATAAGATACCGCTGTTTCTTGTTACCTGATAGAAAAGACCGGTATCGGATCGCATTACGTTACCTACGGAAAGAAGCAACATAACCGTGATCATAGGTACCAGAGAAGGTAAGGTGATGTGCCAGATCTTCTGCCACTTGGAAGCACCATCGATCTCTGCTGCTTCATAAAGAGAAGCATCGATACCTGCCAGTACGGACATGTAAAGCACGGAACCGTATCCGGTATCCTTCCATACTTTAACGAAGAGGAGGATCCAGGGCCACAGGCTTGCCGTTGTATAGAAACGGGTGCTGGTTCCGAACATGTTGTTGATGATACCTGTATCGGAACTGATGAATGCATATACGATAAACTGTACCGCTGCGTAGGAGATGAACACCGGAATGATCATCAGTGTCTGCATGGTCTTGGCAACTCTCTTGAAGAGCAGCTGGTCAATGGCGATGGCCAGTGACACATTTAAAACCGTTCCTACCGCTGTAAATAACAGATAGTACAGGATCGTATTCCTTGTCATACTGAAGAAGGTAGCTTTGGATGCCAGGAGGAACTTGAAATTATCAAGTCCTGCCCAGGGACTCTTCCAGATACCCAGGGTGTAATCAAAATTCTTAAACGCCATGACCAGACCGGCCATAGGCACATACATGATAAAAAACAGAATGAGGAATGCCGGTAACGCCATCAAAACATGAGCTCTGTGTTTCCATGTATTGTGTAAAAAGTCTTTCATGTCTGTCTCCCTTCGTTTTTTACTGTATTTCTTCTACAGCTGCTTCACGGATTTACCTTCGTAAACCTCTCCTTCAATGACAACCTGTTCGATCAAGGTCGTCTTGGGAGAATCGATCAGCTCGATCAGCTTTTCTGCTGCTTTTCTTCCCATAGACACTGCATCCTGACGGATGGTGGTAAGCTTCGGTTCGATGTGGCGTCCCATTCGGATCCCATCGTAACCGGCTACGGAAATATCTTCCGGAACCGAAAGTCCCATTTCCCGGATCTTATTGATCCCTCCGTAACAGGAGAAATCATCGGGATATAAGATACAGGTGGGCGGATCGGGCAGGTTTAAGAGTTCTGCCGTCCGTTTCTCTGCTTCTTCTGTATTGCGGTAGGCCGCTTCCCTCAGATATTCGTCCGGAATCCGAAGGTGCAGGCCCTGTGCCGTCTTAAAGAAAGAAGAAAGTCTGGTCTGTGTTACCGCGGAAGGTGCTCCGTGGATATATGCGATCTTGCGGTGCCCTTTACTATACACATAAGTAAGAAGGTCTTTCATACCCTTTGCGTTGTCGGATACGATCGCGCTGCGGTTATTGAAGATGTAGTCGATGGTCACAACCGGTATTTCGCTCTGGACCAGCTCTACAACCTCAGGATTATCAAAGTTCACGCAAATGATAGCCACTCCATCGAATCCCCGGTATCTGCATCGCTGCAGGTAACTCATCCGGTTCTTCCCTCCCTTGGAGTTATTAATGAAGGTGATATCGTAACCTTCTGCTTCGGCTGCTTCTTTAAAGGAATTCAGGATGCCACTGAAGAAATCATGGGTCAGGCCGCTGCCCAGATCATCCTGAAACAAAATGCCGATGTTGGCCGTACGATTGGTCTTTAAAGCCCTTGCAGAGGAATTCGGATGATACCCCAGCTCTCTGGCGGCTTGTCGAACCCTCTCTTTCGTCTCCTGACCGATATCATGATGGTCATTGAGTGCTTTACTGACCGTGGCAATGGAGACGCCACAGGCCTTGGAAATGTCTTTCATGGAAACCATAACGAATCCCCACTCCCCTTATCGTTTTCGTTGGATCAAGGTAGATCGTATTTACGAAAGAAGCAGTTTCGTTAGGCGTTTTCTCCCTCTCTGACGTTTTCGTAAAAGCCTTAATCGTTTTCGTAAGATAACTATAAATCACATTTTACAATTTTGCAATCCGTTTTTTATTTTTTATATGCATTCTGAACAACTTTAGAAGATTTTTCCAAAGTTTAAAGTCGCATTTTGAACATTTCCTCTAAATAATTTTCCGAAATTCCCAATTTAAAAGCACTTAAATCTGTATTTTTCTGAAATCGGTTTCGTGGATTTTTTCACGTTTCCCACTTGTCAACGCTTGGAAAGCTATATATAATCTAAGTCAATAGAGGGCGAAGGTACTATTTTGCCTTTTACTTAAACGTTTACTTGCTTTGAGGGCTGAATTGGCACATGCACCGTGCAGAAAGAGGATTTTATGAAATATGGTTATTTCGATGACGCCAACCGTGAATATGTCATCACCACACCCAGAACTCCCCTTCCCTGGATCAACTATCTGGGAAGCAAAGAGTTCTTCTCTCTTATTTCCAACACCTGCGGAGGTTACAGTTTCTATAAAGATGCGAAACTGCTGCGCCTGACCAGATACCGTTATAACGATGTCCCCATGGACACCAACGGAAAATATTTCTATATCAAGGACGGCGATACCGTCTGGAATCCCGGATGGCAGCCCACCCGTACGGAACTGGATTCTTACGAATGCCGTCACGGCATCGGCTACAGCCGTTTTTCTTCCTCAAAGAATAAGATCGCTGCATCTCTCCTGACCTTCGTCCCCGTAGACGATACGGCAGAGGTAACACAGCTTACATTAAGAAATGATGACTCCGTATCTCGTTCCTTTACTCTGTTTTCGTATGTAGAATGGTGTCTCTGGAACGCAGACGACGATATGAAGAACTTCCAGCGTAATTTCAGTACCGGTGAAGTGGAAGTCATCGGCTCCACCATCTATCACAAAACCGAGTACAGAGAGCGTCGGAATCACTACGCAGTATATTCCGTAAATACACCCATCGATGGGTTTGATACCATCCGCACCAGCTTCATCGGAACCTACAACGGTGCCGATCATCCCGAAGCAGTGGAAAACGGTGCCTGTACCAATTCCGTAGCCAGCGGCTGGCAGCCCATCGCAGCTCAGCAGATCAATGTAACCCTGGCTCCCGGCGAATCCAGGACTTACATTTTCGTATTGGGATATTGTGAGAATCCTGAGGATCAGAAGTGGGAAAAGCAGGATGTGGTGAATAAGACGCCTGCAAATGCTCTTCTCTCCCGCTATCAGAAAGATGCCGATGTAGAGCGCGAATTTGCAAAACTGAATGCTTACTGGGATGACCTCCTGGATCGCTACACCGTACAATCCGGCAACGACAAGGTCAACCGTATGGTTAATATCTGGAATCAGTACCAGTGTATGGTTACCTTCAACATGTCCCGTTCCGCATCCTATTATGAATCCGGAATCGGCCGTGGTATGGGCTTCCGTGATTCCTGTCAGGATCTTCTCGGTTTCGTTCATCTGATCCCCGAACGTGCAAGAGAAAGGATCATCGACATTGCTTCCACCCAGTTTGTGGACGGCAGTGCGTATCATCAGTATCAGCCGCTTACCAAGAGAGGTAATTCCGATATCGGAAGCGGTTTCAACGACGATCCCTTATGGCTCATCGCAGGAACCAGTGCATATATCAAGGAAACGGGCGACACTTCCATTCTGAAGGAGATCGTTCCCTACGACAACGACATGTCCGTTGCCACACCTTTAATGGAGCACTTAAAGCGTTCCTTTGATTTCACTGTAAATCACAAGGGCCCTCACGATCTTCCGCTCATCGGTCGTGCCGACTGGAACGATTGCCTGAACCTGAACTGTTTCTCCGAACATCCCGGTGAATCCTTCCAGACCTTCGGACCTTCCGAGGGGCCGGTAGCTGAGTCCGTTTTCATCGCCGGTATGTTTGTAAAATACGGAAAAGAATATGCAGATCTGTGCCGTCTCATGGGAGACGAAGCAGAAGCTGCCCGTGCAGAAAAAGAAGTAGACATCATGTACGATACCGTCTTAAAGAACGGCTGGGACGGCGACTGGTTCATCCGTGCTTTTGATGCTTACGGCAACAAGATCGGTTCGCACGAATGTGAAGAAGGTAAGATCTATATCGAGTCCAACGGATTCTGTTCTCTGGCCGGCATCGGTGTAAAAGAAGGCCTGGCGCAGAAAGCACTGGATTCCGTGAAGGAACATCTGGATACCAAGTACGGCGTAATGATCCTGCAGCCTGCTTACACACGGTATCACTTAGAACTTGGCGAGATCAGCTCTTATCCGCCGGGATATAAAGAGAATGCCGGTATCTTCTGCCACAATAATCCCTGGGTTTCCATTGCGGAGACAGTCATCGGCAGAGGCAATCGTGCATTTGAAGTGTATCAGAAAACCTGTCCTGCTTATACCGAAGAGATCAGTGAGATCCATCGGACCGAGCCTTACATTTACTGCCAGATGGTAGCAGGTAAGGATGCCAAGTTCCATGGAGAAGGCAAGAACAGCTGGCTCACCGGTACCGCAGCCTGGACGTTTGTAAATATCAGCCAGTATATCTTAGGTGTCGCACCTACGTTAAACGGTCTGTCCGTAGATCCTTGTGTTCCGGAAGACTTTGGCGATTTTACCATTACCAGAAAGTTCCGGGAAGGAACCTATCATATTCAGATCAAGCACCCTGCAGGTGTGCAGAAAGGTGTGAAGTCCATGACCGTTGACGGCGCCGCTGTGGAAGGCAATGTCATCCCCTACGAAAAGGGCAAGACCACTTACAACGTAGTGGTTGAAATGGGCTGATCCTAAACCCGGTAGTTTTCTTATTTCATTTTCCCTATATCTTTGTTACACAGAGAGCCTCCCGTTTCCCCACGGGAGGTTCTTTGTGTGCCGGGATCTTCCTGTCCGTCAGAATAAGTATCTGCCTTTCATGCACTGTATCTGTCTTTTAGATACTGTATCTGCCCTTTAGATACTTTTGCACTGAAAAACGTAATTTTTCCGCAGTAAAATGCATGGTAAAATAAAAAGTAGTCTGACCGACAGAGGAGAATATTATGAAAAACACACCGTTCATGAAACTGGTTTCCATAACCGGAGCTTTGGTTCTTACCCTCTCCGGATGTGGTGCCGCAACTACGACTGAAGAAGCACAGGAGACAACCTCTATGGAATCAACCTCAGCAAATGCTGAAAATACTTCCGGCTTGGAAGGGAATTTCGATGCATCTCTGGATTCTTTCGATATCGGCGGGATCGATGCAGGCGTCAGCGTTCATGACCCTTCCGTGGTACAGGACGGAGACAATTATTATATCTTTGGAAGCCACATGACGGCAGCTAAGACCACAGACCTGCTCAGCTGGACTTCCGTGGGAGACGGATATAAGCCCAGCAATCCGGTTTATAAAGACCTGTATACTTCCGACGATGTATTCCGTTATGCCGGCAAAGCCAGCAGTGTCGTCCCCACCGATGACAAAGGCTGTCATCTTTGGGCCCCCGATGTGATCTACAACGAGACCATGGGCTGCTACTGCTTATACTATTGTGCATCTTCCACCTGGAACTGCTCTACCTTAGGATTTGCCACCGCTGATAACATCGAAGGTCCCTACACCTGGGCCGGCGATCTGATCTATTCCGGTATCACCAATGATACCCTGGCAGAAACCGATGTTCTGGATTATGTCACCGAGGAATATGCCCGGGAACATTACATCAAGAAAGACGGTTCCTATAACTTTGACAATTATCCCAACGCACTGGATCCCAGCGTTTTCTATGATGAAGACGGGAAACTGTGGATGGTATACGGTTCCTGGTCCGGAGGAATCTTCCTTCTGGAACTGGATCCCGCTACCGGACAGGTGATCCATCCTGAAGCGGATGAAGAAAACCATGTGGATGCTTACTTTGGAAAATGGCTTCTGGGCGGCTATCACCACTCCATCGAAGGTCCTTACATCCTCTATGATAAAGAAGCCGGTTATTACTATCTGTTCGTATCCTACGGCGGCCTGGCACGTACCGGCGGTTATCAGATCCGTGTATACCGCAGCGAGAAGGTAGACGGACCTTATGTAGACATGAAGGGCAAGGGCGAAACCTGTGCAGATCGCCTGGATCATTGGCCCATCGGTCTTAAGATGAGCGGTAACTACATGCTTCCCAGCCTGAATGTGGCATACATGGCAACCGGCCATAATTCCGCATTTATTGATGAGAAAAACGGTAACCGCTATCTGGTTTACCATACCCGTTATGATTCCGGTACGGAAATGCATAACCCAAGGGTAAAACAGTTTGTATTAAATCAGGAAGGCTGGCCTTGTGCACTTCCTTATGAACCTGTAAGCGAAGCCGTGATCGACGGCAAGTACGATACCGCATCCGTTGTGGGCCGTTACTACATGATCAACCAGGGACTGGATATCAGTGCTGATATTGCAAGGCCCATGATCATCTACCTTATGGAAGACGGCAGTGCAATAACCGAGAATGCCACCGGCACCTGGACCCTTACCGAGGGCACCAACTACATGACCCTCTCCATTGATAAGACCACCTACAGCGGTGTCTTCGCAGAGCAGACCGACCTGGCCGGTAAACCTGTTACCGTCTTTACCGCAGC
>JAIKYN010000019.1 GCA_024683155.1 Lachnospiraceae bacterium
GAAATGCACGTTGTGGGCTTAATGAATATGCAGTACGCCATTGAGGACGGCAAGGTGTTCGTTCTGGAAGCAAACCCCAGAGCAAGCCGTACCGTGCCCCTCGTTTCCAAGGTATGTGGCATCCGCATGGTGCCTCTGGCAACGGATATCATTACTTCGGAGCTTACCGGCAGACCTTCACCGGTAGCAACCCTGGGTGACCGGAAGATCCCTTACTACGGTGTAAAAGAAGCCGTCTTCCCCTTCAATATGTTCCAGGAAGTAGATCCCGTCCTTGGACCCGAGATGCGTTCCACCGGCGAAGTATTAGGTCTTGCAGAGACCACCGGCGAAGCTTTCTTCAAAGCCGAAGAAGGTGCCCAGTCTCCTCTTCCCATGGAAGGTTGTGTCCTGATCTCCGTGAACCGTCAGGATAAGGAAGAAGTGGTAGAAGTAGCCAGGGGCTTCCATGATGCAGGCTTTAAGATCATGGCCACCGGCACCACCTGTGATAAGATCACCGAGGCAGGCATCCCTGCCGAGAAGGTGAAGAAGTTGTACGAAGGTCGTCCCAATATTTTAGACTTTATGACCAACGGACAGATCCAGCTGATCGTTAACTCTCCCATCGGTAAGGACAGCGTACACGACGACAGCTACCTGCGTAAGAATGCCATTAAGAACAAGATCCCTTACATCACCACCATCGCTGCTGCCAAGGCTGCGGCAGAAGGTATCCTGGATGTAAAGAAGAATCCCGGCAGAGAAGTACGTTCTCTCCAGGAATGGCACAGCATGATCCAGTAATCTATATAAAAGCAAAGGCTCCGACTGTTTCACACAGCCGGAGCCCTTTTTTGATCCAAACTTAAAATTACAGATGGAAGCCGTCGTTATTGTTGTTGTCGGAATTATTCTCCTGAGAGTTATTCTCATCAGAACCATTCTCTGCGTTTTCGTCCTTAAAATCCTTCTTAAGCATGTCGTTTAAGGTAACTACGGTGCCGTCGTTCTTTAAGATCTCGAATTTGCAATCAAATCCGTATGCTGCAACCGCCGCAACCAGCATGGTAACAGGTGCTGCTGCCAGACCTACGATACCGCCTACGATACCAACATTTACAGGAATGGTTAACAGAGTCTCTTCATTTCTCTTGATAACGATCTTGTTTACGTTACCTTCTGCGATCATCGCCTTGATCTTATCAATGATCTCCTGCCCCTTGGCATCGATCTTCTCACCGCAGCCCGCTTCTGCTTCGGTCTTGCTGCGGGTGGTCTGCTCCTGGATCATGATGATAGCTTCCAGTGCATCCCCGTTTGTCTTTTCCAGGTATTCTTTTGCTTCCTTATAGGAAACCCCTGTTCTTTCAATTACCTGATCTACTGCTTCTAATGTGATCATGTTGTACCTCCTCTTTGTACGTTTATCTGCATATATAGGTTTTACTTGTTGCTTGCAGTTTTTTGTGTTACTTGTTTTTTGTTATTTTTTGGTTACTTGAATTTTATGGATTCCTTATTGCTTTAACCGGTTGTTTACTGATCAGTTTCTAACGATTTACTGGTATAGCAGGACCTGCAGATCCTTATTTACTGTACGGGATACAGGAAACTGTCACCGTTTACCAGGATGGTAATGGTATCTCCGGGCTCCACCAGCAGCATCTCAATGACATCCACATAAGGAGCGGAATAAATGTTGTCCTGTTCATCCACAATATATAAATAGGTATTTCCGTTACGATCAATGGTCTCCATGCGAGCTACCTTTACGGTCTTTTCCTCATACTGGGAAAGATCAGCGGCAGGTGCAGTTTCCATGACCATGCTGGTATCATTGGCTTGTTCTGCAGTGATCTTACCTGCAAGAAGTGCCTTATATTTCTCTATACAATCTGCCTGATTGGTAGATGTAACGACTAAGTTGTACTGTTCAACGTTTACGCAGGCGTACATTTTCACCAGACCTGACTTATCCTTCAGGACCATGATGTATGTAGGTGTGCCGTCCACCTTGATCAGCGACGGGAAGGAAGCCTGATAGCCTTTCTCCTGTACTTCACCTTCTGCTGCGCTCATAGCGGAGAATTCGTCTGCACCGGAGCAAGCGATGAACTTGGTCTCACCGGTACGCTCGTTGGCGATGATGAAGCCGATGTTTGAGGAATCTCCGTTAACACTGGTAACGCCGGTATAAATATAGATATCATCGTTCATCGCGATGTAACCATAATCGGAAGTGCCTTCTTCTTCGGAAGATTCCGTGATCCTGCGGCAACCGTTCTGGCCGATCACGGAGTTCCAATAGCCGTTCTGCAACTGTGCGTGATTGTTGTACTGCGTACAGATCAGATCACCGGGAACCACCACGTCTACCCAGGTAGGAACATCTGCCAGTGCATAGCGGGTTGTAGCACCGCTTACAGGGTCAACCAGGATCGCGCCGGTTACCTTCTCACCACCAAACACTGCAATGGAATAGGTGTAGGTAGGAGCCACGAACCAGGGCTTACCCTCTTCGTCCACCTCAAAGTGAGGCTCATAGAAGAGTGTGGTCGGATAAGCAAAACGGATGTGACGGTAAAGATTATCTCCGAAGTAACCGGAGGGCACATATTTCATACCGGTATCCAGCTTGGTGTAATCAGCATCCATGGAAACGGGGTCCACCGATACATAACCCGGAACACCGTTCTTATGGTTGTTGATCCATTTGAAGAAGCCTGCATAAGACAGGGGAGCCACCTTCACGGGGCGATTGCCGATGTTCAGCTGTGTGTAATCATTGCCCAGTTCGTACTGGGAAACTACTTCATTTAAAGAACCGATCTCACGATCTCCCAGCTTAATGGCAGATGCTGTATCCATCAATGCAATAGCATCGGCACCTTCCACGGAGGGCATATCCTCTGTGGATCCTT
>JAIKYN010000061.1 GCA_024683155.1 Lachnospiraceae bacterium
CTCATCACCACATTTTACACACGCCCCGAGCACGCTGAGCACGCTCTTGGCATTGGCTGTATTATCTTTTACTTTGAAAGTAATCAGAGATTTATACTGCATAGCCTCTTTACATAGGATTCCTGCAGGTCTTAGGTGTAGGCCTGTGGGGTTCTTGATGATTACTTTTTGACTTACCATAACAACTTCCTCGTTCCCGGTCAGCCCAGGTGCTGTTTAGCACGCTAAAGCGACACTGTGATAAATAATATACCATTAGTTCATGGTTTCTTCAATGAGTTTCGCTAACTTTTTAGCGTCCTCTTCGATCTCTTTCTGATCCTTCCCCTCTATCATAACACGAACCAGGGGTTCTGTGCCGCTTGGACGGATCAAAACTCTTCCGGCCCCTGCAAATTTTGCTTCCAGTGCATCGATTGCTTCTTTAATTGCAGGATATTCCAGATATTTATCCTTTACCGGATTAGGTACTTTCGCATTGACCAGTGACTGCGGCAGGATGGTCATGATGGATGCCAGCTCCGATACTCTCTTGCCGGTCTTAACAACCACTTCCAGTAAATGCAGGGCACTGATCAGACCATCTCCTGTCGTATTGTCATCCAGGAAGATCAGGTGTCCGGAGTTTTCACCGCCTAAGTTGGCTCCGATCTCTTTCATCCGCTCCAGAACGTAGCGGTCACCCACCTTGGTCTGCTCGATATGGATCCCTTTTTCCTTACCCATGATGAAGAAACCAAGATTACTCATCACCGTTGCTACGATGGTGTCTTTTTTCAGCTTTCCCTGTTCCTTCATGTAGTTTCCGACGATGGCCATGACCACATCTCCGTCCACTACTTCACCGTTTTCGTCCACCACAATGAGACGGTCTGCATCGCCGTCAAAAGCCAGACCCAGGTCTGCCTGCTCCATCACAACATGGGTTTTCAGGTCCCCGATATGGGTAGAACCACAATTGTCATTGATATTGGTTCCGTCCGGAGCTGTATGGATGGCTGTTACATCGGCTCCCAGCTCGTTTAAGGCTTCCACGGAAGTATAGTAAGCCGCTCCTTCCGCGCAATCCACTACAATCTTTAATCCGTTAAGATCCACCGGTATGGAATGTACAGCGAAATTGATATATTCTTCTTTGGCTTCCAGCCGGTACTTCACACGACCGATCTTATCTCCGGTGGGGAATTCCACCCCTTCCATATCCTTTTGGATCAGTGCATCGATCTCATCTTCCAGTTCATCCGGAAGCTTATAGCCGTTTCCGTCAAAGAATTTGATCCCATTAAATTCCATGGGATTGTGAGACGCGGAGATCACCACCCCGGCATCCACACTGTATTTTCTCGTAAGATACGCAACTGCGGGAGTAGGCAGAACACCTAAATAAATGGCATTGGCTCCTACCGAGCAGATACCTGCCATCATGGCATTGGCCAACATATCACCGGATAAACGGGTATCACATCCTACCATGATCGTAGGCTTATGCTTGTTTTCCTTTGACAAGATGTAAGCGCCTGCTTGTCCCAGCTGCATTGCCAGCTTGGGGGTAAGCTCATCGTTTGCAACACCTCTTACACCGTCTGTTCCAAATAATCTTCCCAAAATGTGGTTCTCCTGTTTATTGATTTTTTGTAAGTATGATCCGAATGTGCAGCTTGGAGTCGCTGGTCAGCTCATCGTCCAGCTCTACCGTCAAAGGTATGGAATAGGTTCCCTCTTTCAGGTCCACCTCTTCCTCTGTCGTATCACCCTGACTGTCACCGTCCGGCAGATAGCCCGCTTCCTTCAGATACGCGGTTACATCCGCTTCTGCCACAAGACTGTTCTCGTTTACTGCATCTACCAGTTCCGATAAACCGGTAATACTATAGATCAGATCCTCTTCCAAGGTCGCCAGCTCAGCAGTATATCCGTCAGGAACATTGATGATCTGAATATTGTCTTCGGTCAACGTAAAGTCTTCCGTAATGATCTTGCCGATGGCGATGGTAACCGTAACCTTACCATCAAAGGAAGAATCACCCAGAACCACATTTTCCGGGAGATAGCTCTTAATTCCCAGAGTGGTTAC
Source organism: Lachnospiraceae bacterium (assembly GCA_024683155.1). Lineage (GTDB taxonomy): Bacteria > Bacillota > Clostridia > Lachnospirales > Lachnospiraceae > JAILDL01. The sequence goes on from JAIKYN010000061.1 coordinate 2,075, forward strand.
CATATCTTCCGTCTGTCCGGTAATGTTCAGGGCATCTTCCGGTATGGTGATGGACGTTACATTACGCAGTGCGCTGCTCTTTCCGGCAATGACAACCGTTGCAGGTTCAATGGTGATATCGCCGGTTGCTACATAACCCTCTGCCGGTGTTCCGGATACTTCCGCCAGAACATCCACCGTCTTGGTCTCCAGGATCGGTACCTTTACCAGTACCGTTGACGGTGTCTTGGTAAGGGAGCTGTCTTCCACGACGTTCCCTTCATCGTCATACAACGTCACGTCCACATTGGTAGCAATATCACTGGAAAAACCTTCCAGATTGCCTACTACTGCAACCGCCTTACTGACTCTGGACACTACCGATTCCGGTCCGGAGATACGGATCAGGTTCTGATCGGTGCTTACATCGCCTACAATATAACCGTCTGCTACATTGCTGTCGATCTGTGTTTTTAACACCAGCTGAATGGTCTTCTTATTTTCGATGTTCAGTTTTACCGTATCACTGCTGCCTTTGATATTGGTCAGTTCGGAATTGTTCTTATTGGAATAAAAGCTCACCGACACGGTGTTCAAGCTGGAAAGCTCTTCCAGATTGGCAGTAGCTACGATATTGTCCGCGTTCAGATCATCTACGACAGAACGGGGACCATACACCGTTACCGTAGTGATCACATCGGTATTATCCAGCACCTCATAGACCATATCCTGGTCTGTGATGATATCGGTATTTTGTAACTTTACCTGAATGTTATGAAAGGGCTGGCTGGTCTGCGGGTCATTGATGTTTACCACCGCAAGCCAAATGAAAAATGCTATCAAAAAGGATGCCAGCTTCAGGCCCCAGTTTTTGGTCAGGTCAAACTTTTTCACTGTCCTTACGCCATCCTTTCCATATTCTCTTCTTGGTCTCGGGAAGCTTCTCCTGGATCATCACCAGTTTTTCCCGAAGCTGTTCTTCCTTCAGGTTGGATTCCAGACGACCATCCTGTGTTACGCTGATCCGTCCCGTCTCTTCGGAAACGATCACCGTAAGCGCATCCGTCACTTCCGAAATACCTACACCGGCACGATGTCTGGTTCCCAATTCCTTACTCAGACGCATATTGTCCGAAAGAGGAAGGTAACAGGTGGCGGAAGTAACACGATTACCTCTGACGATCACGGCACCGTCATGAAGAGGTGTATTATGCTCAAATATATTGATCAGCAACTGATTACTGACAATAGCATCCACATCGATTCCCGTACGTTCATACTGGGTCAGATCCGTAGATCTCTGGATGACGATCAGGGCACCGGTCTTAGCTTTCCCCATCTCCACACAGGCCTTAACGATCTCGTTAATGGTCTTGTCGGAAATATTGGTGTCATGCTCTCCTCTTAGTGCATCAAAGGGAAAAATACTGTAAAAGAAATTAGTCCTTCCCAAGGTCTCCAGTGCTTTCCGAAGCTCCGGCTGCAACACAACGATGATTGCAATGACCGCAAGACTTAAGACGTTCTGAGCGATCCATAAAATGGTGCTCATGCCCAGAACCTCCGCAATAACCAAAAAAACGGCGATCACTATCACGCCGCGCAAAAGTGCCCAGGCTCTCGTATCCTTGATCCACGCCAGAATGTGATAGAGCAAAAAGGCAATAATAAGTACCTCTACCACGTCAGTCCAGCGGACAACCGGTATACGAAAGTCTGACAGATATAATTCCTGTAAGCTGACAAGCTGTTCCAAATTAAACTTCATTTCCTCTACAGCCGGTCACCATCCCCCTGATCAGTCTCCTCACTGCTTGGAGCTGATCTTCTTTACCCGTTTCTCAGGGGTTGTAACGGTAACCTTAGGGACCGCCTTTACGTAATAATAATATTCATCATCTTCAAACTGAACTTTCTCGGTTCTGGGATAGTCCAGATTAAAGAAAAAGAATTCCAATACTTTACCTACTGCAAGAGCCAGTACCGATCCCAGGATCACTCCTGCGATGGATACCCCGGTCTCCGCTACCAGATCTCCGAATAATAAAACCACCAGCTGTACCAGTACGCCTGCGATCATGGCAATGGTCCAGGCATAATTGATGGCCAGTCTGCGTACGATATAGACTACCGCAATGGTAATGGCAAATGCGATGATCAGTACCAGCATTCCTTTGTTGGCAAGAAGTCCGTCCACAATAAAACGGAAGCGGGTCATCATATCATCCTCACCCATGGCCGTCAGAGCAGGTTCGTTCTCGGTGATAAAGTGCAGGAAATAATACACTGCCACGCCACAGCCTACCGATACGGCCGATACCGGTGTTGCCAGAAGTCCCATGGCAACCGGGATCACATAAGGGATCTTCATTACAAACAGGACGGGAAGAATGGCTACTACCACCGTGTCCTTGGATGCAAAACGGAAAAACAGCAGGAACATGATAAAGAACAATAATAATCCTACAATGGCACACTCAATGGATAATGCATAAAGGTGCAGAAGGATAAACGCCGTTGCACAGATCACCACAAAGTTACGAGGCATAAAAGAACACATAAGGGCTGCAATAAGCACCATGGATACGCTGTCGATCCGGCTCATATATCCCAATCGTGCATTGATGACCTGTAACACAACAAAAGCAAGCAGGAATTTTCCTGCCGGCTTTATGTATACATCATATTTGCTGTAGAATACCCGAAGATATTCCCGAAATTCCAAAAGACTTCTCATGGTTCCACTTTCTTACCTGGTCTTGTATAATGCGTTCAGCTTCCGGAGGTTGTTGTAATAATGCTTCAGATTCTTCCGAGCATTATGATATTTCCAGGCACAGACAACATAAGAGATCAGGGCATAAATCCCCACCGAGATCAGATATATCGTCAGAAGCTTCTTGCCGGTCCCCATCAGATCCATCTCATAGATATCACTCATGAGTTCCTCAAAATGATATAAAATATATGCGCCTACCAACATGAAGTAAACGATCGTCCCGCATAAAACTGCTTTCAGTACCTGCAGGGACAGGTAATCGCTCCGGAAGTAATTACCGATGGCAATATTCTTCTTACCTTCATTGTCTTCGTAGGAAGCCATCCTGGTCATCAGGATGATTCTTTCTTCACTGATCATGAATTTCCTCTGTAAACCCTTAGTTGTTCAGGAAACGCATTCTGGGATTTTCTTTCTCAGGTTTCTTCTGAACAGGCGCTGCAGGCTTCTTATCTGCGCCGATGGCAGAATTAAAGCCTCTGGCCATATCATTCTTACACTTCTCGCAGAAGCGTCCGCTGCGGATCATAGCACCGCACTTCTCGCACTGGATCCCGATATCGGAATCTGTCGCAAACTCTAGTCGCTCCTCGCGTACCCACTGCTGGATCTGACTGACCTCAACTTCGCATTCCTCGGCCACCACATGAATATTTACACCGGGATGCTCCGAAACATACTTCTTTACTTCCTGGAATTTATCTTCCATTTCCTTCTTGCAATTGGGACAGATCGGAGGACCTGCCACATAATTAAAGATTCTTCCGCACTTTCTGCAATTACGTACATTCATTACTTATTACCTCCTACACACCGTTTCCGACCGCTATGGTCACAAAATAAATATCCGAAACGCCATGACGTTGTAATTCTTCTGCCATAGCGTCCATAGTACTACCAGTGGTATAGATATCATCCACAATTAAGACGCGTTCTAATTTTACATCATTTCGCCATATATGGAAAGCCTTTTTCAAATTATTTTGGCGCTCCTCAGGCCCCAGAATCTTCATAGGTACGGTATTTTTGACCCTCTGGACCAGATGGGATCTTACCGGGATCTTCATCTGTCTTCCAAGGACCTTGGCAAACTCCGTTGCCTGATTATACCCCCTCTTTCTCCATCTTTTGGGATGGATGGGAACGGGTACGATCGCCTGGGGATCCCATATCCGGATATCCTCCCCCAAAAGACGCAGGGCCTGTTCTCCGTAAAATGCCGCATACTCCCGTTTCCCTGCGTATTTAAACCGGTATAGCGAGGGTGCTATGATCTCGTATGGGAAGACCGCTCTCCCCTGTTTATATACATGGCGGATCCTGGAGCAGTCTCCACAATATTCTTTTTCCGTCGTTCGAAGTTCTTTGCCGCACTTCATGCAAACCGGTTGTTTGATGTAACGCAGTTTCCGGTAGCAGGCAGTGCATACCTTTTTCCCGAAGGGCACGACGATGTTATCGCAAACAGGACATCTTCGGGGGTAAATCAGCTGCACCCCGAAGTCCCATAGTCGTTTGATATATTGAAACATTCTTTTACTTTCTTTTGGCCTGCAATTGCATTAATGTCTGTTACGATCGCATTAGCGTTTGTTATGATGTGATCACTGCAGCTTCCGGTCTGCCTCATGTAATTCCCGCAGCCGCTCTTCCAGGCTGGTATAACGTTTGTTTTCGTTTTCGTTGGCGATCATTTCCTGCACTGTTTTATCCGAGCCCAGGATCACCACGCAGTTTTTGGCACGGGTAACACCGGTATACAGAAGATTACGGTTCATCAGTACCTTGGGTCCGGATAAAAGCGGCATCAGAACCGCAGGGTATTCGCTTCCCTGGGACTTATGAATGGTGATGGCATAGGCCAGTTCCAGCTCATCCAATTGGGCAAAGGGATATTCCACCGTTCTTCCCTCATCGAATTCTACCGTGACCACCTGGCTCTTTTTGTGGATCTCTCGTACCGTACCCATGTCGCCGTTAAAGACACCAAGCCCTTTATCTACCGGGATACCGAAGTTACCCAAAACCTGCCATTCCAGCTGATAATTATTCTTGATCTGCATGACCTTATCCCCTTCTCGCAGGAGATTGTCCCCATATTCATACTCTTCCCTGTCCGGGCCTGCAGGGTTCAGATACTGTTGCAGGATCTTGTTTAAGGTTTG
>JAIKYN010000074.1 GCA_024683155.1 Lachnospiraceae bacterium
GCCCATTACCATGATGGACCTGCTTAGCTCCGGCGCAGGAAGTGACAGCTACCGGGAGATGATCCTGGTAGCTCTTTCCAATAGTGGGCTTGGACTTACGGTGGATTCCGACTGGGAAACGATCGCAACCGCATTGCAGGAATGGTTCCCGGCAAAATATAATCTGCTGGCTGACGAAAAATGGATCCAGACGGACTCTACCAGAAATTGCTTTCGGGCAAGTCTTGCATCGTCGACACCGAATCATCATGTGGTGGAATCGGTACTGGATGGACATGGAGATAATCGTCCCTATACGGTTACAGGGGAAAAAAGAACGATCTATGACCGAAGGATCGGGTTCGGTGGCTTTAAGACCTTGCATCTGAAAGGATTTTTTCAGGTTTCCGATAACAATCTGGATCATCCGGAAGCCTTGTCCTTTCAGATCTACGATCGCCCCAGTCTTTCCGGCCGGGTCCTGGCAGGATTGACCGGATATACCTTAAACGGAATAGAGCCCAGCCAGCGAGGGATAAGCTTTGACACGTATATCGATATCAGTTCCGTAAATGCGCAGGGTTACATTGGATTTAGCCAGTCTGCTGCTTCCTACGGGGATTATACCTATACAAGGGTGGTGATCACGGAGATGATGTTAGAGTAAGGATCCTGAAGCACAGCGGAAAACGATCCGGCAATCAGAGAAAGCTTCCCCGGATCATCACACGCTCCAGGGTCAGGTCCGGTTGTAAAAGCACCAGGTTGGCGTATTTGCCGGGCGTAATGCTGCCGTAGGAATCATAGATCCCGATCTGCTTTGCAGGATTCACAGCAGCGCAGTAGATGGCATCTTCCAGAGAAACCACCTGTTCTTTTACCAGAACCCGGACACAGTCCATTTGATGGGTAACGGAACCTGCCAGAGTACCGTCTGCCAAAGTAGCATGGGCGCCCTTCTTATAGACTTTCTGGCCGCCCAGCTCCGATTCGCCGTCGGGCAGTCCGGTGGCACGCATGCTGTCAGAGATCACCATCATGCGGTCTCTGCCGAACATCTTGAAGGTGGCCTTCATCACCGCAGGATGCACGTGGATGCCGTCGCAGATCATCTCCGGACGTACCTTGTCCTCTTCGCAGGCTGCACCAACTACCCCCGGTGCTCGGTGGGTAAAGGGTGGCATAGCATTATATAAATGCGTGATATGACTTACACCGGCCTTGATAGCAGCTTTGGCCGTCTCATAATCCGCCGTGGTATGGGCAATGGAAAGACGTACACTATCGCCGTAAAGAGCCTGACATTTCTCTATGAAATCCAGAGCTCCGGGTTCTTCCACGGCCAGGTCCACGATTTTAAACAAACCGCCGGAGGTTTCCTGAAGACGCTGAAACATTGGAAGATCCGCCGGGCGGATAAAAGCTTCGTTCTGAGCACCCTTCTTTGCACGGGAAATGAAAGGCCCTTCCATGTTAATACCTACCAGCTCCGATTCCCGGTTGGCAGCGGGAGAAGCTTCCTTCTGAAAATCAGCGGCAGCCTGTGCAATGGTCATAAGCTTATCTTCCGCAATGGTCATGGTAGCGGGGCAGATCTGGGTCACGCCGATGGATGCCTCATATTTCGCCATACCATGAATGGCCTCTTTGGTGCCGTCACAGAAATCATGATCGTTGCAACCGTGAAAATGAATATCCGTAAGACCGGGGATCAGATAACCGCCTTTTGCATCCACGGAATTTCCTTCTGCGCGAGGAGCGCTTTCATTTATTTCGGCGATCCTGTCCCCCTGGATGGTAACGGAACCTTTGCGGAAGGTTCCGTCTTCGGTAAATACGTTGGCATTAAAGATGGTGGTTTGCATGGTTACTCCTTTTTAAAGATCTGTCTGAGAGAAAGCGGCAGCATCACCAACAATGGTCACATCGGGATGTAGCTGCAGGATGGAAGCGGGAACACGAGGTGTGATAGGACCGAAGAAAGCTTCCTTTACAATGGGAGCTTTATCGGCACCGCTGACCACTACCAGGATCTTTTTAGCGGACATAATGGTCTGAATGCCCATGGTCAGTGCCTGGCGGGGAACATCTTCCTTTTTCTCGAACAAACGGGAATTGGCCTGAATGGTGCTTTCGGTCAGATCTACCAGATGGGTGCCGGCGGGAAAATCATCGGCAGGCTCATTAAAGCCGATATGGCCGTTGTGGCCGAGCCCCAGAAGCTGCAGATCCACGCCGCCAAGAGCACGGATGGTCTGATCGTAACGGATGCATTCTGCCTTGGCATCTTTGGCTGTACCGTCCGGGAGATTCACCTGATCTGCCGTAAGGCCTACTTTGGAAAACAGGTGCAGATTCATGAAATAGTGATAACTCTGGTCATGATCGTGAGAAAGGCCAACATACTCGTCCAGATTGGCGGTATGTACCCGGGAAAAATCCAGATCGCCGGCTTCGTACATCCGGGTCAGTTCGGCATAAGCACCGATGGGGGTGGAGCCGGTGGCAAGGCCAAGGACGCAGTCAGGCTTTAAGATAACCTGAGAAGCGATGATGTGAGCTGCTTTTCTTGACATTGCATCATAGTCTGTTGTCTTGACAAAATTCATGATAAAAACCCCTTTCAATCCATGTTCATAAATGAAATCCTGTTTATATGGTATACGATTCCTCAAGGAAAAGTAAGGCTTTAGGCGAAAACAGACAATACTTTTAAAACCAGACAGTTGTCCTTGAAACTACTTTCAAAGTATGGCTTATAGCAAGTATCTTTGTTAAAATAGAACCCAGGGAAGGTATTGGACGTATGAACGCAAATGAAGAAGTAAAAATGACATATTCCGGGATCGTATCGATGAAGGGGAAGCCGGGTATGTCCGTCCGCTTCGAAAGGGGCGAGGATATGGCTGAAGGCGTTCTTCCCGGTGGAGAGATCATCCGCAGTAGCGGCTTTTCACAGGAGGAGAAGGAGGCTTTATCTGCCTATTTACAGGAACATCAGCGGGAACTCATGGCGAAAGCCAAGGAAATGTCCAACATCCGGAACCTGTTCGAGGACAAAAACAGATAGGGGAAAATGATCATGGAACAGAGGGTTTCTGACATTCTTGAGAATGCAAAAAAGGTGATCATCGGAAAAGATGAGGTGATCGAACTGGTACTGACCTGCATCGTCGCAGGGGGCCATGTACTTCTGGAGGACCTGCCCGGCAGCGGTAAGACCATGCTGGTGAAGAGTCTGGCCAGATCCATCGATGCTTCTTTCTCACGTATTCAGATGACACCCGACTTACTGCCCAGTGATATCACAGGGCTTAGTATCTATGACCGGAAAACGGACGACTTCGTATTTCATCCCGGTCCCGTATTCACCAATCTTTTACTGGCCGACGAGATCAATCGTGCCACACCCCGTACCCAGGCTGCACTTCTGGAATGTATGGAAGAAAAACAGGTAACCAATGACGGCGTAACCCGTACACTGGCTGAGCCTTTTATGGTATTTGCCACACAAAATCCCGTGGAAACGGCAGGCACCTACCCTCTTCCCGAAGCACAGCTGGATCGCTTTCTGATGAAACTGTCCATGGGAAAAACAGAGCGGGAACAGGAGAGGCAGATCCTGGAGCGTTACCGCGATCAGACACCGCTGGAGGATCTGAAAGCTGTGGCAACCATTGATACCATCCTGGAACTGCGTGCCAAAGTGCAGCAGGTGACCATTCATCCCGAACTGATGAATTACCTTCAGGATATCTGTATTGCAACCCGCAATTCCAAGGACCTGGAAGCCGGCGTATCCATCCGTGGCTCTCTGGCCTTTCTTCGTGCTGCCCAGGCTCACGCCGTGGTCATGGACCGCACCTATGTTACACCCGAAGACATTAAGTTACTGGCGGTGCCGGTACTGGCACACCGTTTCATTCCCGCAGGAGGATATCTCACCGGTAAGGAAGAAGCGGATATCATGCATCGGATCTTAACGGAAGTTCCGGTTCCCACCGAGAATTGGAATTCCTGAAATGAGGTAATATGGCACTCATCTGGCTTGTGGCAGTGAGCCTTGCCCTGCTGGGACTTACCCCCGTTGTATTCCGAAAATGGTGGGCACGGAATCTTTCATCCAGTGTCTCTTTTGCAGATACCGCCGTAAAAGAAGGGGATATTACCCAGCTCAGTGAGATCGTGGAAAATCGCAAGGCGTTACCGCTACCTACGTTAACCGTAAAATTCAATATGGATCGCAGTATCCTGTTTATCGATAAGACCAATACCAGCCGCACGGACCAGCAATACCGCAGCGACTGTCTGGTTGTCATGCCTTTTCAGAGGTTGCTTCGGCGACATCAGGTAAAATGTACGGCCCGCGGTTTCTTTACCATCGATTCCATGGATGTGAGCTGTATGGACCTTCTCTATCGCCATCTTTACAGCAGGGAGTATCCCGTGGAATCCCGTCTGTATGTGTATCCTGAACGTTCGCATATTCCCGGCCTTCCTTATATCTTCCGCAAATTCTACGGAGAATACATTACCCGGCAGCAGAAACTGGAAGATCCCTTTGCATTCCGGGGGATCAGGGATTATACGCCCACAGATCCCATGAACCGTGTAAACTGGAAATCAACGGCACGCAACGATGAACTGAAAGTTAATCAGTTTTTTTCCACATCCAGTGCCGATGTCACTATTTTCTTAAATCTGGAGAGTCAGGGACTTAATATGGCAGAGGATGTGTTGGAAGAAGCCATCCGGCTGGCAAGAACGTTTCTGGAATATTTTCTGAAAGATGGCATATCGGTGCGGCTTCTCAGTAACGGAAGAGATCTCATCGGCGGAGAGGAAGTGCGTATGGATTCCGGTTCCGGCAGCAGCCATCTGGAGAACTGCCTGAAAGCCATGGCCCGTATTGATCTGAAGAAGTCCGTGCGTCGGATCCAGAATGTGATGCAGGAGTATAAGCTGTTGCATCCCGAGGCGGATCAGCCCATGTCTGTTCTCATCAGCGGAACCCAGGAGGGAGACATGCTTCTGGAGTATGCGAAGTTTACCGGAAACGGTGGGCTTGGTTTCGTCCTTCTTCCCATTCATGAAAGCCAGAGGCGCTATCAGGAAGAGATCGCCAGCAGCTCTGTGCGTAAGAGTCTGCCGGCCAATATCAAGGTATATGACCTGGTGCTGGAGCACCGGACAGATTTTCATTAGCGGAGTATCTATGTTAAAGGCACTTACCATCGTATTGACCCAGGCCTTTCTCTATCAGGGCTTCTACGTGGTCCTGGCAGAGTATTGGAAGTCCCGGGTGAGTAACTTCATAATCTTTTTGGCCATGATCGGGGGGTCGGCCATGTTGTATTTTTTGCGGCATAAGGTGAACAAGCTGCCGCTGTTTTTACTGGCGCATATTGCCCTGGCAACGCTGTGCCTGTATACCCGGACACCGCAGGCCATCGTCCTTCTGGTAATGACCGTGATCTCCCTGATCCGGCGATTGACCGATCGAAGAGAACAGCCGGAAATTTATCAGATGGTTTTATTATGTGCTCTGTACATCGCATCCATCCATTTCAAGCTGGATACGGCCAGAAGCTGGATCTACTGGATGTTTTTCGGTATGATCCCCTGTCATATTTTCTTTCATAATCTGGATGCTACCGATCAGTTCATACGGTTCCGCAGAACGACCACCAGTATGGATGAGAAGAAACTGCGCCATATGAATCTGGGGATCACCGGTATCTTTACCATTGTTGTATCCGGGATCCTGTTGTTTGCAGGGTTATCTCCCATTGACCGATGGGCGGGAAACCTGTGGAACCTGATCCTGGACGGACTGAAAGCGTTCCTTCGCTTCCTGGCCTCTTTCCGGGAAGAGCAGGCTCCTCCGGAAATATTGGAAACACTGGAAGAAACTGCAGTACAGCCCGGAGGCATGCCTCCGATGGAAGCACCCGAGACCAGCTGGCTGGCGGAACTCATTAACACCATTTTCATGATCGCAGCCTATCTCCTGGCCATTGCAGCAGCCATCGCTCTGATCGTTGCCATTGCGGTCTATATCTACAAGAAGTTCTATGAAAACGATACTGCAGAATATACCGAGGAGCGGACCTTTTTAACTCCTTTTACAACGAAGCTTCCCAGGGAGAAAACGGAAGATACAGAGCCGCTTCCCGATCGAAATATCCGTCGGAGGATCCGGAAACTCTATAAGAAACAAATGGCCGGCTTCTGGATGAAGGACAAGGTGCGCATGACCCGCCGCATCTTGAAAAATAACCATGC
>JAIKYN010000086.1 GCA_024683155.1 Lachnospiraceae bacterium
ATAAGAAAGAGGATACAGATGCGCATCGACGAACTTATCGTTTATCGTAATTTTGGAGAAGAAGGCGTCCTTCTGGAGAAGATCGCCTGGCTCATGGAACATTACAAAGAGGAAAATGTAAGCCACACACAGAAGCAGAAGGCCTTTTACGAATGCCTGCACCTTTTGCTGGCATTGGCAGAGAAGAACGGTTTTTGCGGCAATCTGTGGCATTGTTATCTGTCGGAACTTCTGGTGAGCAATGAGAACAGCTACAGCTGTGCCTGTGAGATCACAGGACCGGTGAAGGGCAGTATCAACGATGCGGTGCTTCATGATATTGAGATCTTCAAGGAACTGTTTGAAGCGGATTTTGCAGATCTGAACAAGACCATTCCGGTGGACGGTTCCGTGTTTATCGAAGATTATACGCCGGCGGAGCAGGAAAGTAAGGTATACAACAGCCGCATCCGTGACCGGATCTGTACTCTGGCAAAGGATCTTGGAAATGCAGGGGATGCCTCTGCCATGAAGGAGATCCTCACCCAGTTCTATAAGGAATACGGGGTAGGAAAATATGGCCTTCATAAGGCCTTCCGCGTACTGGATACAGAAGAGGGAACGCAGATCGTCCCTATTTTGAATATTGCCCACGTTTATCTGAGCGATCTGGTCGGGTATGAAAGTGCCAAGAAGAAACTGGTGGACAATACGGAAGCTTTCGTGCATCATCGGCATGCCAACAATGTGCTGTTATACGGCGATGCGGGAACCGGTAAGAGTTCCTCCATTAAGGGCATTGCCAATGAGTTTTACGATCAGGGACTTCGGATCATCGAACTGTACCGGTATCAGTTCAAGGATCTGAATGACATCATCGCCCAGATCAAGAACCGCCATTATCGCTTTATCATCTATATGGATGACTTAAGCTTTGAAGATTTCGAGACCGATTATAAATACCTGAAGGCCTTCATTGAAGGCGGCCTGGAGAAGCGCCCCGGCAATGTGCTGATCTATGCCACCAGCAACCGCCGTCATCTGATCCGGGAGAATTATTCCGATAAGCTGGACGGGGAACTGGATATGCATACCTCCGATACCATGCAGGAGAAGCTGTCCTTAGCCTCCCGTTTTGGTATGGCCATCTATTACGGAGAGCCGACGCCGAAGGAATTTAGATCCATTGTGCTGGCCCTTGCCAAAAAGCACAACGTACAGATGCCGGAAGACGAGCTTCTGGCGGCAGCCAATAAGTGGCAGGTTTCCCATGCAGGCTTTTCCGGACGTGTGGCACAGCAGTTCATCGACTACGTGCTGGGAACGCTGGAAGAAGCGTAACGATATTATGTGACCGAGGGGTTGGGTATGGCAGTAAAAACATTTGCGGCAATTGATGTAGGAAGTTTTGAACTGGGCATGAAGATCTTCGAGATCTCCCCAAAGGGGATCCGGGAACTGGATGAAGTCCGGCATGCCATTGACTTAGGGTCCGATACCTACGCCACCGGCAAGATCTCATTTGCCAAGGTAGGCGAGCTTTGTGACCTGTTAAAGCAGTATAAGAGCATTATGAGTTCCTATCAGGTCAGCGATTATGTGGCCTACGGAACCAGTGCCATTCGAGAAACGGTCAATACCGGCGTTCTGCTGGATCAGATCCGGCAAAGGACCGGTCTGAAAATACAGATCTTATCCAATTCGGAACAACGGTTTCTGGATTACAAATCCATCGCATTTAAACTGGAGAACTTCGAGGAGATCGTAGCGGATTCCGCGGCGATCCTGGACATCGGAGGCGGCTCCATACAGATCTCTCTGTTCGAAGAGGGCAAGCTGAACACCACCCGGAACCTGCGTCTGGGTATTTTGCGTGTGCAGGATAATCTGACCAGGCTGAACGCCGGTGTGGATCAGGTACCTTCTCTGGTCAATGAGATGGTTTCCGACCAGCTGGATGTATTTAAGAAGATGCATTTATCCAGAAAGAAGATCCGGCATATGATCGTGGTAGACGATCAGCTGACCGGTCTCATCCAGAAAGAGTACGGCTCTTCCTGTGCACCGAATTGCGGACGTTTCCTGCGAAGCCTTACCGCCTTGAGCAGTCTGGAGATCGCACGGAAATATCAGATGGCAGAGGATGCTGCATCCCTTCTTCGGATCACCGCCATCATGGTGCTCTATCTCATGGACATGATGGGGATCAAGAGCCTGCAGGCACCGGGTGTTACCTTGTGCGACGGCATCGTATATGAGTATGCGGAGAAGAAAAACAAGCTTCTTCCTACCCATGATTTTGAGCAGGATATCATTTCTTCCGCATGGAATCTGAGTAAGCGCTACATGAGCAGTATGAAGCGGGATCAGACCATGGAGACCATTGCTCTGAAGCTGTATGATTCCATGCAAAGTCTCCACGGCTTATCCAAGCGGGAAAGACTTCTGCTGCAGATCGCAGGGATCCTGCACGACTGCGGCAAATTCACCAGTCTGGTGAATGTAGGTGAGTGCTCCTACAATATTGTCATGAACACGGAGATCATTGGTCTGTCCCACCGGGAGAGGGAACTGGTGGCCAATATCGTGAAATACATTTATCTGCCCTTTGCTCCTTACAGTGAATTTGGCGCCGGTTCTTCCATGGATGTGGATACCTACCTGGTGCTGTCCAAGCTGACGGCCATCCTGCGCCTTGCCAAGGCACTGGATCGCAGCCATCAGCAGAAGTTCATCGATATGGATGTCAAGGTAAAAAGTGGCGAACAGAAGTTACAGATCCAGGTGCGGACCAGCCAGGATATCACCATGGAGAAGGGACTTCTTGGATACAGTGCCGATCTGTTCGAGGAAGTATATTCCGTTCGGCCGGTGATCCGCAAGGTGAAGCAGTAAAAAAACTGCAGCCGATCCGCAAGGTGAAGCAGTAAGAAAACTGCAGCGGATCGCATAGAAGAAGCGGCAGAAGAATCAATCGTAAGAAAATGGGAGGCATGGAAATGGCAGACAAAAAACTGCGCAATCCTGCATATTATTTTAATCGAGAGCTGAGCTGGTTATTGTTTGACCGGCGTGTGTTAAGCGAAGCCAAAGATGAGAACATCCTTTTGTTCGAGCGGCTGAAGTTTCTCAGTATCACCGCATCCAACTTAGATGAGTTCTTCATGGTGCGTATGGCATCTTTGAAGGACATGGTAGGCGCAAGCTACAGTAAGCCGGATATCGCCGGGTTAAAGCCCAAGGAGCAGCTGGAAAAGCTGTATCCCGAGACACATGCGCTGGTAAAGGAACAGTATGAGCTGTACAACAAGAAGCTGGTACCTGCCCTGGAGAAAGAGGGCATTCACATCGTCGGCCATCATGAGGACCTGACCAGAGCACAGCTGGCCTATGTGGATACCTATTTTGAAGAAAACGTATATCCTGTGTTAACCCCCATGGCAGTGGATTCCAGCCGTCCATTTCCCCTGATCCGCAATAAGTCTCTGAATATCGGAGCCCTGCTGCAGAAGAAGGGAGAAGCGGACAAGAAAGAATTCGTTACGGTACAGGTTCCTTCCGTGATTCCCCGGATCGTGGAGATCCCTTCCCAGAAACAGGGAGAGACCACCATCATCCTGCTGGAAGAGATCATCGAGCGGAACATGGACAAGCTGTTTAACAATTATGAGATCGTGGGCGCCTATCCTTTCCGTATCATGCGGAATGCAGACCTTAGTATCGACGAAGACGAGGCAGAAGATCTGCTGAAGGAGATCGAGAAACAGTTAAAGCGCAGGCAGTGGGGACAGGTCATCCGCCTGGAAGTGGAGAAGGGCGTCAATGAGAAGTTCCTGCGGTTTGTGGAGCGGGAGCTGAACATCAAGGATGTGGAGATCTACCCCATCGACGGCCCCCTGGATCTCACCTTCCTCATGAAGATGTATGGCCTTCCGGGCTTTGAGCGGTTAAAGAATAAACCCTATGTACCCCAGGTGGTGCCGGAGATCCCCGATGAAGAGACGGATATCTTCGAAGCCATCCGCAAGGATGACATCCTGGTATTCCATCCCTTCCAGAGCTTTGCGCCCATTGTGCAGTTCATTCAGAAGGCAGCTAAGGATCCTGATGTGCTGGCTATCAAACAGACCCTGTATCGTGTCAGTGGTAACAGCCCCATCATCAAGGCTTTGGCGGAAGCGGCCGAGAACGGTAAGCAGGTCACGGTGCTGGTGGAACTAAAGGCTCGTTTTGACGAAGAGCACAACATCGTATGGGCGAGAATGCTGGAGCAGGCGGGCTGCCACGTAATCTACGGTCTGGTAGGCCTTAAGACGCACAGTAAGATCACCCTGGTGGTGCGCAGAGAAGAAGACGGCATCCGCCGTTACGTCCATCTGGGAACCGGTAACTATAATGATTCCACGGCCAAGCAGTATACCGATGTGGGCCTTTTAACCTGTGATGAGCGGATCGGTGAAGATGCAACCGCCGCCTTTAACATGCTTTCCGGCTATTCCGAGCCCCGTAACTGGAATAAATTATCCCTGGCGCCCTTGTGGCTGAAGGATCGTTTCCTGTATCTCATCGACCGGGAAGTGCAGCATGCGAAGAACCATCAACCGGCCCATATCAAGGCAAAGATGAATGCACTGTGCGATCCGGATATCATCGAAGCCTTGTATAAAGCCAGCGGCGCCGGTGTGCGCATTGATCTGGTGGTTCGAGGGATCTGCTGTCTGAAGGTGGGCATTCCCGGCATCAGTGACAACATCCATGTGCGTTCCATCGTAGGGAACTTCCTGGAGCATGCTCGGATCTTCTACTTTGAAAATGCGGGAAAGCCGGAAGTATACTGTGCCAGTGCAGACTGGATGCCCCGTAACCTGGACCGCCGTGTGGAGATCATGTTCCCCGTGGAAAAGCAGGAACTGAAGGACCGCCTTGGTGCCATCCTGGATGCGGAGCTGGAAGATAATTGTAAAGCGCATCAGCTGCAGAAGGACGGCAGCTATAAGAAGGTAAAGAAAACCGATCCGGAGGTGGATTCTCAGGATCTGTTCTGTAAACAGGCCATGGCTGCGGCCAAAGCCATTTCCCGGGACGTGCACGACAGCCGATTATTTACCCCTGTAAGCAGTGAAAGCGTAAAACTATGAGCGAAAAAGAAGTAAGATATCTGGTGCTGGCTTCTCAGTCACCCAGACGAAAAGAATTATTAAAGCAGATCGGCCTGAACTACTTTGTGTGCCCTTCCCATGCGGAGGAGGATCTGCAGGAGATGCCGCAGTTCCATGAGGCAGGCTCCCGGCCGGTATTCTTATCCCGCATAAAGGCGGAGGATATTCGCAGACAGCTATCCGAAGGCACCCTGAAGCTGCAGGATGCACAGGGAAATGCAGTGGACTCTGCACAGGCCTCTCTTTTAAATCCCGATAACACCATTATCTTAGGTGCGGATACCATCGTGGTACAGGATAACGAGGTGCTGGAAAAGCCGGTGGATGAAGCAGATGCGAAGGCCATGCTGACGAAGCTCCAGGGCAATCATCATGAGGTGATCACCGGAGTGACCCTGGTATTTCGTAAAGACGGAGAAGAAAAGCGCATATCCTTTTCGGAGGATACCAAGGTAACCTTCTTCCCCATGACACAGCAGGAAGTGGAGATCTATGTCAGCACAAAGGAACCCATGGATAAAGCCGGCGCTTACGGCATCCAGGGGATCGGCGCTTCCTATATTCAGGGGATTGAAGGAGACTACAATAACGTGGTGGGACTTCCGGTGGGCCGCCTGTATCAGGAGTTAAAATATCAGGGACTATTATAGGCCCGGAAAACCTGTATATTACAAGATTTCAATAAGGTACGAAACACAAATTGTAAGAAAATTAGAACAAAGTATTGCAAAATATTTCTCAATATAAGATATTATTTATAAGAAACACTGTATGCGTTATAGGTATGGAGGTTACTTATGGTGGTTCAGGAATATGATGATGCAGTATTGGACGCTTTTTTAGAGAATCAGGAGCAGCTTCTGCCGGAAGTAGTGGCAGAGACCCGAGAGGAAGCCAGAGAGTTCCTGGAGGACTGCATGGCAGTGGTAGCGGAGTCCAAGGACGAAGTGCTGGAGTACTTCGAAGAAGAGGGCATCGATACGGAAGGTGCTACCGCAGATGATATCATCGAGAACGATGAAGTTTTCGATGTGGGAGACGGACGTTTCCTCATTGTGGAAGCCTGATATTCTGCGGGTTCGCATCCGAAACAGGTCCCGGGGAACAAATGGTTTAAAAAAGAAAAACGAAAGACCGGAACGTCTTTCGTTTTATAAGATCATATAGAATTTAGTATATCTGCAAGGCCGTCGTGGTCGTTATCGTAAGTGGTAACGATGTCTGCGGCCTTTTTTACGCTCTCCTCGGCATTTAACATGGCGATGCCGCAACCGGCCGCCTGCAGCATGGAAATGTCGTTCTCTGCATCGCCGGCCGCATAGGTATCTTCCGGCTTTATGCCAAGGATCTGTGCTGCCCGCTTTAATGCGTTGCCCTTACCGGAATCGTGATGCACAAATTCCAGAAGATAAGCACTGGAACGGAAGGTACTGATCTCACCCGGCAAAAGCTTTAACATATGCTCCTTGAACGCATCCAGCTTCTCCGGATGTTCTCCTTCGATGACCAGCACCTTATACGGGTCGCAGTCTAAAAGAGAGACAGGATAGTTGGAGAAAACAACCGGCAATCGGTTGTATTTGCGGTAACCGCGAAACGCTTCGCAGTCTCCGGGGGATACGATGGTATCATCCGACTGATAGCTTTGACAATATAAGCCTGCTTTGGCAGCTTCCTCAAAGATCACCCGGCAGATGGAACGCTTCAGGCGAAGAGAAGCCAGTACCTTGCCACTGCCGTATTCGGAGATCTGTGAGCCGTTATAAGATATGATAATGGATTTTTCGGAAAAACGAAAACCGGCCTGTTCCAGGGCCTGCTGCATGGAAAGCAAGGTACGCCCGGAGTTTGCAGCAAAAATATTTCCGCGCGCTTCAAAAGCACGAATGGCTTCCGCTGTCTTGGGCGTGACCAATTTGGTTTCTGTGGTGAACAGGGTATCGTCCAGGTCGGTAAAAAATGCTTTCATATCATACCAGCTTTCTTTTTCAGATTGGTTAACACATCATAGGGGACAACCAGTTTGCCGTAGCCGGTGGCCATTTCCAGACCGGGCTTTGCATCCCCGTGGAAATCGGAGCCTCCGCTGATGGCCAGATCATAGCGTTCCGCAAGTTCACGGATCTGACGCTCTTCATGGGGCTTATAAGTGGAATAAACGGCTTCGATGCCCATGAGACCACAGTCTTTTAAATGAGCGACCAGATGCTCCAGTTTGGCATCGGAAAACCGGCACAGGATAGGATGGGCGAAGATGGGGATCCCACCTGCGTTCAGGATCAGAGAGATGCCGTCTTCCGGCGATACCTTTTCTCTGGGAATAAAGCAAGGCCCGCGGTCGCCGATATAGCGGTCGAAGGCTTCCTTGACGGAAGAGATGTAGCCGTGTTTGTACAGATACTGGCCAAAGTGGGCTCTGGTCAGTACGGCTCCGGGAAATTCCGCCTGCAGCTGTTCCAGGGTAAATTCGATCCCTGCCACTTCTTTGAAACGGGCACACATTTTTTCGTTCCGAAGGTCTCTGGAAGCCACAAAGTGTTCCAGATGCTTTACAAAGGCGGGTTCCTCCTTCTGAATGTAAAGTCCTACGATATGGATATCGGTGCCTTTGTACTCCGTAGAAAGTTCAATGCCGGGTATGACTTCCAGGTCATGTCCGGCATCTCTTGCGTTCTTACCGGCTTCCATTACTTCATCGATGCCCGCAGTGGTGTCGTGGTCGGTAAGAGCAAAAGCAGATAATCCCTTTTCAATTGCGATATCCACCAGCTCCGACGGACGTTTGGAACCGTCGGAAGCAGTGGAGTGATTGTGCAGATCTACGATCTTCAATGGTTTCCTCCTTA
>JAIKYN010000097.1 GCA_024683155.1 Lachnospiraceae bacterium
TGCCCAGCGCATTGGATAACCGTCCTCTATGCTTCGAGGAGTTTGAAAATAAGATCGATCAGATGATGTTCGTTTCCGCTACACCTGCCAAGTATGAAAGCGAGCATGAACTGCTTCGAACGGAGCAGATCCTGCGCCCTACCGGACTTTTGGATCCGGAGATCGAAGTCAAACCGGTGGAAGGACAGATTGATGATCTGATCTCTCAGATCCGCAGGGAGACCGAGAAGAAAAATAAAGTACTGGTAACGACCCTGACCAAGAAGATGGCCGAGGATCTTACCGGCTATCTGAAAGAGGTAGGGATCCGTGTAGAATATCTCCATTCCGATGTGGATACTTTGGAGCGGCAGAAGATCATCCGGGATATGCGTCTGGATGTGTTTGATGTGCTGGTAGGTATCAACCTGTTGCGAGAAGGCCTGGATATTCCGGAGATCTCCCTGGTAGCGATCCTGGATGCAGACAAAGAGGGGTTCCTTCGGTCCGAGACATCCCTGATCCAGACCATTGGCCGTGCGGCCCGTAATGCGGAGGGCCATGTGGTAATGTATGCAGATACCATGACCGATTCCATGAAGGCGGCCATCGACGAGACTAATCGAAGAAGAAGCCTGCAGCAGGCTTATAATGAGGAACATGGCATAACGCCGCAGACCATCAGGAAGGCGGTGCGTGATCTGATCAGTATCTCCAAGAAGGTGGCGGAAGAAGAGGTTCGCTTCGAGAAGGATCCGGAATCCATGAGCGAGAAGGAATTGCAGAAGCTCATCGACTCTGTGGAAAAGCAGATGCGAAAGGCTGCAGCAGACTTAAACTTCGAAGCGGCAGCAGAGCTGCGTGATAAGATGGTGGAACTGAAGAAATATCAGCTGGATCATAGATCCTGAGAAGAGGATGTTGTAAGAAGCACATGAAAGGATACCTGAGAGGCGATAGGCCGGTATCTGTTTATAGAGAAAGTAAGAATCAATGAGTAGTGAAAAGATGAAGAAACAAATCAATACAGGGGCAGATGTTGCTGAGAAGATGATCCCTGCGGCTCCGCCCAAGATGCTTCCCCGAGGCGTCAATGGTAATCACGGATACATCAAAATCCGCGGAGCAAAAGAGCATAACTTAAAAAATATAGATGTGGATATTCCCAGAGATGAGTTTATTGTCCTGACCGGTTTGTCCGGTTCCGGTAAATCATCCCTGGCCTTTGATACCATCTATGCAGAGGGACAGAGACGCTATATGGAATCTCTGTCTTCCTATGCCCGTCAGTTCCTGGGGCAGATGGAAAAACCCAATGTGGAGAAGATCGAAGGCCTGTCTCCCGCTATTTCCATCGATCAGAAATCCACCAACCGTAACCCCCGATCGACGGTGGGAACGGTTACGGAGATCTATGATTATTTCCGTCTGTTATATGCCCGGATCGGTATTCCGCACTGTCCCAACTGCGGCAGAGAAATCCGCAAGCAGACGGTGGATGAGATGGTCGACCAGGTGATAAACCTGGAAGAAGGGACCAAGATCCAACTTCTGGCGCCGGTGGTACGGGGTAAGAAGGGTCAGCATGAGAAGGTTCTGGAACGAGCCAAGAGAGCCGGTTATGTCCGTGTCATCGTAGATGGGAATCAGTATGATCTCTCGGAAGAGATCGCCCTGGATAAAAATATCAAGCACAGCATAGAGATCGTTGTAGACCGTCTGGTGGTAAAAGAAGGGATCGAGCGTCGTCTGACGGACTCCCTGGAAAATGTGCTGAATCTGGCAGAAGGTTTGGCCATTGTGGATGTGATCGGTGGAAAACAGATCAACTTCAGTCAGAGTTTTGCCTGCCCGGATTGCGGCATCAGCATTTCCGAGATCGAGCCCAGAAGCTTTTCCTTTAACAACCCCTTCGGTGCCTGCCCGGAATGTCTGGGTTTGGGCTACAAGATGGAGTTTGCAGAGGAACTGATCATTCCGGACACCTCTTTGTCTATTAATGAGGGAGCCATTGTGGTCATGGGCTGGCAGTCCTGCAATAAGCCCGGCAGCTTTTCCAATGCCATCCTGCAGGCGCTTAGTAAAGAATATAAATTCAGCCTGGACACGCCCTTTGAAAAATTAAAGCCGGCGGTACAGGATATGTTATTCCACGGAACGGGTGGAAAATCTGTGGATGTTTATTATGAAGGCCAGAGAGGCAAGGGCGTCTATCCCATTGCCTTTGAGGGCATCATTAAGAATGTGGAACAACGCTATAAAGAGACCTTTTCCGAAACGGCCAAGGCTGAATATGAAGAGTTCATGCGGATCACTCCCTGTTCTCTTTGTAAGGGCCAGCGTCTTAAGAAGGAATCCCTGGCGGTTACCGTAGGAGATAAGAATATCTATGAGATCACGTCCTATCAGCTGCGGGATCTGCAAAGCTTTTTAAACGGATTAAAGCTTTCTGAGTATCAGCAAAAGATCGGTGAGCAGATCTTAAAGGAGATCAAGTCCAGGGTAAATTTCCTCATCGATGTGGGTCTGGATTATCTGAACCTTAGCCGTGCCACAGCCTCTTTGTCCGGCGGTGAAGCCCAGCGGATCCGTCTGGCCACGCAGATCGGTTCCGGTCTGGTAGGCGTCAGCTATATCCTGGATGAACCCAGTATCGGTCTTCATCAGAGAGATAACGATAAACTGATCCGCACACTGAAGAATCTTCGCGATCTGGGAAATACCGTGGTGGTGGTAGAACACGATGAAGATACCATGCGTGCCGCGGATTACATTGTGGATATCGGGCCGAAAGCAGGAAGCCATGGTGGACAGGTGATCGCCACCGGTACGGCAGAAGATATCATGAAGGTGCCGGAATCCATTACGGGACAGTATCTTAGCGGAAAGCTGCAGATACCGGTACCGGAAAAGCGCAGAAAACCCAAGAAGTTCATAAAAGTAGTGGGTGCACGGGAAAATAACCTGAAGAATATTGATGTAAAGTTCCCGCTGGGCGTCATGACCTGCGTGACCGGTGTATCCGGTTCCGGTAAGAGTTCCCTGGTCAATGAGATCCTGTATAAATCCCTGGCTAAGAGCCTGAACCGGGCCAGAACCATTCCGGGAAAACATGATCGTATTGAAGGGGTACAGGATAATCTGGATAAGGTGATCGACATCGATCAGTCCCCCATCGGACGTACCCCCAGATCCAACCCGGCTACTTATACGGGTGTGTTTGATATGATCCGGGATCTGTTCGCTTCCACCCAGGATGCCAGAGCCAGAGGGTATCAGAAGGGACGCTTCAGTTTTAATGTAAAGGGAGGGCGATGTGAAGCCTGCTCCGGTGACGGTATCATTAAGATCGAAATGCATTTCCTCCCGGATGTATATGTGCCTTGTGAAGTATGCGGCGGAAAGCGTTATAACCGGGAGACCCTGGAAGTAAAATATAAGGGAAAGAGTATCTATGATGTGCTGGATATGACCGTGGAAGAAGCGTTGCCCTTCTTTGATGCGGTTCCTTCCATTCGCAATAAGATCCAGACCTTATACGATGTGGGATTATCCTATGTGAAGCTGGGACAGCCTTCCACGGAACTGTCCGGAGGT
>JAIKYN010000150.1 GCA_024683155.1 Lachnospiraceae bacterium
CGATCCCGGTCAGGATGATGCACAAAAAGGGATTGCTCCAGCCAATATAATACCCTGCAAAAGCCGGGTTAAAACGGGATAACACCCATTCACTGGAAAGCAGGCAGAACAATACAAAAAGGATCACATACCCGTCCGTCAGGATCTGCATGCCTTTCTGTTCTCCCAGGCGGGGGAATGCATGACGCAGGGCTTTTACCATATACCCAAAGACCATACCGGCCATGATCCGCTCCGGCATAAACCGTACCAGGGTGTTGTTTCCGTGCAGCATGATGTGCAAAAACTCCAGACTGAGCACGCAAAGAAGGATCAGAACGCCAGCCAGGATGAGATCGCTTACGGCGGCGGAAACCTTCCGCTTTTCAAGAACCATACGGATCAGCCCAAGAAGGCACATCAGCAAGGGACATAACAGGAAGAACAGCATCTCCTGCTGAATAAACCACAGATGTCCGCTGGCCATGTAAAAGCACAGGTGCAGCGGCAAGCTGGCCACCGTTTCAAAGTCATTCACATGGAGCAGCCCCAGAAGATATGTGATGGCGATCAGATAGGTATAATACGCAGGAAGTACCCTGAGAAGGCGCTTTCCGATGTAGCGCAGCCACTCCTTCGGAGAAAGAAATGCCAGCTCCGTATCCTCCTTAAAAGGGGCTACAATGAAAAAGCCGCTGAGGGCAAAGAAAATACAGTTGCCCACTCCCCCCTGTTCCAGGATCTTGCAATGACTGGCAATGATCAGAATAATGGCCAAAACTCTTAAAAATTCAATGGAATGATCGCGTTTTTGTGTACTCATACTTCTAAATTATACCAATTTATGAAACTTTTACTATGTCTTTTTGCTTCCCGGATGTATTCTGTTTTTGGAGGAATCATACAATGAAAACTATTTATTTAGCAGGCGGATGCTTCTGGGGCACTCAGAAGTTTCTGGCACAGTTTAAAGGCGTATCTTCCACGGAAGTCGGTTACGCCAACGGAAATACGGAAAATCCCACCTATCAGGAGGTTTGTAAAGGAAGCGGCCATGCAGAGACCGTCAAAGTCATCTTTGACGAAACTTTACTTCCTCTGGAAAATCTCCTTGGCTTTTATTTTCAGGCCATCGATCCCACCAGTGTAAACAAGCAGGGAGAAGATACCGGAGTGCAGTACCGTACCGGGATCTATTACGAAGATGCTTCTCTGGCAGATGGTGTGAATGCCTTTCTGGAAAATAAACGGCAGGAACTGGCTTCCCAGGGAAAAGCCCTTGCAGTGGAATCCGGTGTTTTAAAGCAGTTCTTCACAGCAGAAGAATATCATCAGGATTATCTGGATAAGAATCCTACCGGTTACTGTCATCTTCGGCCGGAACTGTTTGAAATTGCCCAAAAGTATCAGGTGTAAATTTTAGGCCGCTTCTTTGTGCGAATGTTCCATAGAATGCCCTGATTTTTCTACCGACACGTGCATTTACCCTCAAAAGATCCTCATAGTACAATAGAAGAAAACATACGAAATGTATGAACAATAAGGAGGCAACTATGGGTAGATTAAGCGGTAAAGTAGCAGTTGTAACCGGCGCCAGCAGCGGAATGGGGAAAGAGATCGTAACTCTCTTCGCAAAAGAAGGCGCAAATGTGGTTGCAGTTGCCAGAAGAAAAGAGCGGTTAGATGAGCTTGCAGCTTCTTTGGCCGGAGAAGAAGGCAAAGTCCTTGCTTTTCCCGGAGATATCTCTTCCAAAGAAGTAAACGAAGCCATGATCGACTTTGCAGTGAAGGAATTCGGAAAACTGGATATCCTGGTAAACAATGCAGGTATCATGGATGGCATGGAGCCCATTGGTAACTTCTCCGACGAAAAGCTGGAGCAGGTATTCAATGTAAATGTATTTGGTCCTTTCTACGCCACTCGGAAAGCTGTTAACACCTTCCTTGAGCAGAAAGCTCCCGGTTCCATCATACACATTGCTTCCGAAGGTGCCTATAAGTCCTGTGCAGGCGCAGTTTACTGTGCTTCCAAGGCAGCAGTTGTTTCGCTTTCCCGAAATACTGCATTCATGTATGTGGAAGAAGGCATTCGTTCCAACGCCATCATCGCAGGCGGATTCAAAACAGAGATCGCTAATTCCATGGGACGTCCCGATATGGCCGGCTATCTGAGAGTTCAGAAAGTTCTTGCTTCTGCTCCCACTCCCGGCGAACCGGACGAGATCGCTAAAGCAGCGCTTTATCTTGCCAGTGACGATGCAGCATATGTAAACGGCGCAGAGCTGGCAGTAGACGGCGGCTGGTGCGCATCATGATCCGGACAGATTCAGAACTCTAACCCGTTAGAAACGTGCGCCGCCAGGCGCACCTGTAAGAAAGGCACACCCTGCGGTGTGCCTTTCTCGTATCCTTGCATCATTCATTATTTCTTATATTTTCATCCGTCCCAGGTAACCGGATTGCCCGTCCTCGGAAGTGCATCCCGGCAGGGCGCTCCTTCTGCAGCATATCCCAGGACCAGTCCCCCGGTGATGGTCTCGTCTTCCGCCAGGCCGTGCTTTGTCATAAACCCGTGAACCGACTCATTCCCATCCAGCCAGTGCAGCTGATTGATCCAGCAGGATCCAAGGTCCAGCGCATTTGCGGCGATCATCATATTTTCCAGAGCACAGGCACTATCGGCCATAGCATTTCCATAATTCTTTTTATTTGCAACCACGATCAGCACCGGAGCCCCGTAATAGAATACATACGGTCCGTTCTTAGCCGCTGTGATGGAGCCTTTTAAGGAGCGGTACATGTTTTCCGTAATTTCCATTGCGGCAAATTCTGCCTGTACCAGCTCTGCCAGTTCCTTCAGCACCTGCTTATCCGTAAAGACGATGCAATGTGTCGTCTGACTGTTGGACCCACTGGGGGCAAACCGTCCCGCTTCAATGACCTTCTCCACCAGTTCTTTCTCCGGAACTTCTTCCTTATATTTCCTTGTACTTCGTCTTGTGAAAATCGCTTCCAATGCATCCATGGTTTTCGTCCCCCTGACGCTTTACACCTCTTTGCCTGCTCCGATCTCAAAGTGACATTTTACGATCCCTATGTCTACCTGACTTAAAACACCGCCGTTATCAATAAAGTCCACGGTATCATCCTCGTTCAGGCAAATGGTGAACTTCTGCTGATTAATGGCGGTCGGTGCCAGAAGCGCCATCTCTACACCGTTTTTAAACCATTCCGGCTGTTCTTCCTTCCCGGATACCACCTGGTCGGCCGTCTTGGTTTTACGGGCTTTTCCCTGATCCTTTCCATATCCCACAGCGATGGCAATTACAAGACGTTCATCCTCTTTAACTGTGACATCGATGGTCTTCTTATTAAAAGTACCGGTCCAGCAGGTATTCAGCCCCAGCATCTGCAGATACAGCACCAGTTTTTCTCCGTAATAGCCTATGCGTTTATCCAGATCCGCTGCATCCTTACCTATGCAGGCAATGACACTGGGTGCGCTTCCAAGTCCGGACACCCGATTAAAAAGCTTATTGTAGGTCTTTCCTGCATCTTCCACAAAGGTAAGCTTAAGATTCCCCATCTCATTCAGTTCTTTGATCTTGTCTTCGATCAGCCGAACCTTCTCTTTTTCGATCGGTCGGTTCTCATAATTTCTTACGGAATGTCTCTGTAAGATTGCTTCTTTCTCTGTCATCCTTCACTTCTCCTTTCATGTCCTCCCCCATATAGGAAAAACCGTTCCTGTAATATATCTTT
Source organism: Lachnospiraceae bacterium (assembly GCA_024683155.1). Taxonomy (GTDB): domain Bacteria; phylum Bacillota; class Clostridia; order Lachnospirales; family Lachnospiraceae; genus JAILDL01. The sequence continues at coordinate 3,742 of JAIKYN010000150.1, forward strand.
AAGAAAAAAATTCCATGCCTTCGAATATCCTGTTACTCCAAATACCCATATACCTGATCCAGATCCTTCAAAATGATCTCCGCCAGGGCTTGCATCTCATCATTAGCCGGCAAAAGATCCGGCACCATGATAACCTTAAGACCACCTGCATGAGCGGATCGCACTCCGTTATAGGAATCCTCGATGGCATAAGCACGTTCCGGAAGCACCCCGATCCCTTCACAGGCAAGAAGATAGATCTCCGGGTCCGGTTTACTTCTTTTCACCATGTCTCCGGTTATGATCGTATCAAAGTAATCCAGTAATCCGGCATGTTCCAGCTGATGCAGCACCGATGCTCTCCGGGTGGAGGTCGCCAGTGCGATCTTTTTCCCGTTATCTTTCAGATGATCCAACAGTTGAAAAATACCTGGTTTAAGCGGCAGCTTCCCGTTATCATATTTTGCATGGAAGCTTACCGATGCCTCTTTGGCAAAGTCATCATAAGAAAAGGCAGCGCCAAAGGCCTCTGTCATGATCTCCCGGGTCCTTACCGCATTCGTCCCGATGCACTCCCTGAAATGCTTTTCCATATCCCGGATCCCGTACTTTTCCGCCAGTTCCTTCCAGCATTCCAAAACGCACCGTTCCGAATCAAAGATCACGCCATCCATATCAAATACAACTGCATCCAATTCTTTCATAACAATTTCCGATAGCCACCTTTCCCTTTCCATTCTACTGAGAAATCCGCCAAAAACATAGATGTAAGTATAAAAAATGGACACACCGTGCGGTATGTCCATTTCTATTTCCTGTTATATAAAACAAGTAAGCCGTTTCCGGAATGCTACCCCATCATCCGTTCATTCCCAGGGAAATCTGTCGGATGGTTTCCGACATGGCACTCAATTCCTCAATATTGGCATTGATCTCCTCCATCGCTGCACCCTGTGATGAAATGTTTTCATTAATGCCCACTGTCTTTTCTACCATGCTATTGATGGTTTCCGACATATGGTTCAGGGTTGCTGCAATTTCCTCACTGGTATTCTTGGAAGTAACTGCCAGTCTTCCTACTTCTCCCGCTACCACAGCGAAACCTCTGCCGGTTTCACCTGCCCTGGCAGCCTCTATGGATGCATTCAGGGACAACAGGTTGGTCTGGGAAGCGATGTTTTGTATAATATCGATGATCTTAAGAGAAGCCTCTACCGATTCGTTTATGATATCCGTGGACTTTACGATATCCTGTTGCTTTTCG
>JAIKYN010000175.1 GCA_024683155.1 Lachnospiraceae bacterium
AGCAAAAATACATAGATCAGTCCCAGCACCGCAAGGATCACAAAGAACACCCACATATTCTTAAAATACTTTTTCACCTTACAGCACCTCCATGATCATACGGATCAGCTGGCCTGCCAGCATGACAAACGCAAACCAGGATGCGGAATATAAGGCTGCCTTCCCGAAGGATAAAGGCGCTTTTCCAATGACCTTCCCGGTCTGTCCGTTTACAAAGAAATGATAGGCTTCTCCCTTATACCCAAAGGTATAGATCCAAACCGGTAAAAGGGCATAATTGGCAGCTTCCCTGGAGATCTGGATATTATCAACCTCCGCACCCACACGAATATATTCGGCCAGGGTGGCATCCATCTTCTCTTTGAGTGCCGGTGTTACCTTGGCTTTGGCGCGGTCTTCCAGTTCCGTATCGTTCTGAGAATACATCTCCGCATAGAAACCGGACATATATTTCTTCTGAAAATTCTCCAGTGCTTCATACTCATAAGGTTCCATGAGATCCATCAGGTCATCATCCATGACCAGGGATGCATCTGCGGGTACTTTACGGAATCTGGCACGCATATCCCGTTCCAGACGGAATACTTTCGTCTCTGTATACTGTGTATCTCCCATCATCCAGGTACGCACCTGATTACCATGTCCCTGCCACTGATACCTTGTATCAAAGTCATAGAGATAGAACGGAACATACATACCTTCCATCTTCTCAAGGGTTGCCTCTGACATAAAACCGTCGGGGATAAACATTCTGGAATGAAACGTCTCATTTAAACGGTCGATGGCTTCCTTCTTGTCGATCTTAAAGGGAATGATCAGATGCGGAGTATATTCTCCTTCCACACGCTCATCCACAATAAGATAAACACCGCAGTGGGAACAACGGTGTGCAGACTGAAACTCCGTGGGATTGACCGGTGCACCGCAGTTAGGGCACTGTACCTTGGTTTCTCCCGCTACCGGCTCTTCTGTGTCCAATCCGTCGCAATGGGGACATTTCATAGTTTTGCTTTTAGGATCATAGACGACGTTGCCGCCGCAGTTCTTACATCTGTAAAGCATACGTTCCTCCGGGTCTTTGATTTCATAAAAAACAGGTATCTGTCCCTACGTACAGATACCTGTGTCATCAATCTACATATTCCGATTTTACATAGCAAACAGTGCCTTCGTACTTAACTTTGGTCCATCCGTCGGCCTGCTTCTGGATCAGCTCCACCTTATCTCCCTGATTCAAAGTAGTAATGACTTCAGAGGTGGTACTCTCGGATTTACGAAGACGGACTCTGGTATTGGCCGTTACGTACTTCGTTTCTTCCTGAGATGCTGTGGTAGTATCGGTAGTCTGTTCTGTAGTGGTCGTATCTGTCGCAGTAGTATCTTCCTGAGCCGTCTCGGTTGCTTCCACATTGACGATCTTCTCCAGATACTCACTCTTAATATATCCATCCTGGCCGGAATAATCAATATGTGTCCAACCATTGGCAAGTTCTTCCACTACGGTATATTCTTCACCGATCTGGGCTTTCCCCAGCTTATCTGCTTTTTCGGAGTCGGAAGCTCTTACGTTAACAACCGCTGTGGTACGAACTTTGTTGACGATCATTGCTGTAGCAACTGCTTCCTCGGTCTCCTGCTCTGTTTCCGTCTCGGCAACGGTCTCCGCATTGTTCTCGGCAATGGCCTGACCGATATCCAGCTTTAGCTGAGAAGAAAGGTTATCGTAATAGGTGGCAAATTCCGGATCACTGGCCAGCATCTCGTTGAACTCAACGGATACTTTATTGCTTAGGTCTTTAAAATCATCCTGAAGCACCATGCCGGAAATATAATCGATCACATTCTGGGGCTGCTCTTCTTCTACATTAATGTAATAAGCACCCGCCTCATTCCTGCATACATAAAAGGTCTGTAAACTGGGGATCTGCTTGGAATAACCGGTAAACATCGCCTCCACATACGGGAATACCAGATAGGAATCCGCAATGGGTCCGGGCTTGGTATAAACCTCTATGCTGACGATCTGCTCAAAGTACTTGCTGATCTCCTGTGCCTTGGTAAGATATGCGGTACTTACTGGACTGACAACCTCGGAAAGACGATCCATATTTCCGTCTACCAGTGCCTGATAATAATCGCTCACCAGGGTATTGATCTCCGGATAAGCATTTACTTCAAAATCTACATCGGGAATGGGAATAGTGGCATTTTCCGACAAAGTCTCAACGGTTGCCGTCTCAATATCCACTTCTTCTTCCTGATGACGTCCTGCTATGATTGCGATCACAATGGTAACTATCACGCAAATGATCAAAAATACCGGCCAGATCACTCTCTGATGATCGGAAACAAAGCCGGCAAACGTACGAAATCGCTCTTTAAAAGAAACGGATTCCTTGTTGTCTTTCTCTTTGAAAGCCATAGGTCTTTCTTTCAACCTCCTGGTGTAAAACTCTCCCCCCGTTTCAGTCTGAAGAAAAAATAGTGCACCCGACAGGAATCGAACCTGCATTAAAGGCGTCGGAGGCCTTCGTTCTATCCATTAGACTACGGGTGCAAATAGTCACTATATGTTACGATTTTATTACAACATACAATGACTATATTATCATAAGAAAAATGCTGTGTCTAGCTTTTATTTCTCTGCAAGAACTGACATTTCACGGGTTTCATGGTTGTAATAATAGACCGCATCCGCAAGAACTTCTTCCGGATCCACCTCCGTAGCATTGACCTGCATGACCATTCCCAAAAGATCCTGGGCATTATCAAAGGCATTGGGATAACGATACTGTTTACAATCAGGAACCAGCAGCACTTCGTGTATGGAACTGGGAAGAATATAGAAACTAAGACCGAGCTTCTCGGAAAAGCTCTCTAAGACACCGGGATAGAACATCCCGGCAGCGCCGAATAATTTCCGGCGATTGGAAAGAATATACATGGGATCGGGGGTATCATCCTCTTCTTCCTTTTCCCAGGAAAAAGGCTGACCCATTTCCGCCATCATGGCTTCCATGGACATGATACTGCAGGGAAGATTGGTGCGTGCATATTTCATTGCATCTTCAAAAAGCTGCTCCTCGGTAATCCCCCAGACCTTAAGATGTTCCTTACGGATGAGGATGCTTCCGTTTTCCACGAAGCCCTCCCGGAACAGATAATAAGGAAGCAGGGACAGATTCAGGTGTTCCATGTGCGGAGCCACTTTAAGAGCTTCCTGATTTTGCGCGGTATTTACCACCTTCAGTACCAGACCTTCCCGGACCTTCTCATAATCCCGAAAAAAATCCATGTCCACATGAGAGCTGTCATTTTCCTGCTCCCGGAAGGTCCTGAGGATGTCCTGTGCCAGATCTTCCACCGGAACCCCTTCCTGTTCATGTTTTCTGTAATAGCTGTTTAAATAGAACACCGGTGACATGGGCTGATCCGGTGTCTTCACCATCAGACCGGTTAAGATCACTCCGTTGTTCTTATCGGTCTCTTCCATGGAAACCGTATATTTATCTCCCAGTCCCAGGCAAACGGCTTCTTTCATCTCTGTTTTAAATTCATTAAAATTCATTCTTTATAATCTTCTCACTTTCTTATCTTAAAAATCGCCGATAAAGGAAGGTAGCAAAAGAAAAAGGCAATGGAACAAGTCCATTGCCTTACAGGTCATAAATGATGATAGAAAATTAAACACGAGATAAGTATTCACCGGTTCTGGTGTCGATCTTAATGGTATCTCCCTGGTTAACGAACAGAGGAACTGCAACCTGTGCACCGGTCTCAACAATTGCGGGCTTGGTAGCACCTGTAGCGGTATCACCCTTAAAGCCGGGCTCTGTATCGGTAATCTCAAGTTCTACAAACAAAGGAGGTTCTACTGCAAATACCTGTCCGTTGTAAGAATCGATCTTAACCATCTCGTTCTCTTTTACAAACTTCATAGCATCGCCAACTTCGCTCTCATTCAGCATGGTCTGCTCGTAGGTCTCATTATCCATGAAGTTATACATATCTCCATCCTTGTAGAGATACTGCATATCTTTTCTATCAATTCGCGCCTGAGGGAATTTCTCAGTCGGGCGGAAAGTCTTCTCAACTACACCACCACTCATTACGTTCTTCAGCTTGGTACGAACGAAAGCAGCTCCTTTACCGGGCTTAACGTGCTGGAATTCAATGATCTGGAATACAGCGCCTTCTACTTCGATCGTTACACCGTTTCTAAAATCTCCTGCTGAAACCATATAATAAACCTCCTAAAAAAATATCACGCAACAACACTAGTATAATATATCTTACCTCAATTTTTTTTGCAATCTATTTTTGAGAAAAATTGATCGGCTTTTGAAAAATCCCCTACTGCTCTTTTACAAGGGATTTAATAAGGTCCATGGCTTCCAGATAACCGGGGAAACCTTTCCCGAAGATCTGTCCGTCACAGGCAGGAGCCGTCACAGAGATCTTTCTCCATTCCTCACGGTTTTGAATATCCGAAATATGCACCTCGATCTTGGGGAAGGTATGGTAACTGGCCAGAGCATCGTGAAGAGCATAACTGTAATGGGTAAATGCTCCGGGATTGATCACGATCCCCTCCGTTCCGTCTGCATAGGCTTCCTGTATCCGGTCGATGATGGCTCCTTCATGATTACTCTGGAAGAATTCCACCGTATCTCCCTCTTTTGCCGCTTTCTCCTCAATAAGTTTCTTAAGCGCTTCATAGTCCTGGTTTCCGTAGATCTGTTTTTCCCGAATGCCCAGGAAATTCAGATTCGGTCCGTTGATGATCAGCAATTGCATGGATCAGTTCTCCTTTTTTGTAAATGCTTCATAGGCCTTCTGCACGGCGATGGCCCCTTGTTTGTTCAGATAATCGTCCATATCCAGGATCAGGTCGGCAGTGCCTTCATAGGCTTCTTTTCTGCTTTCCATCAGGGCACGTACTTTTTCCTCCGGATGTTCTCCCTGCAGCAGCGGCCTGGTGGTATCTCCCTTTAACCGGCGGATCACCGTTTCCGGTTTCACCCTTAAATAGATCACACAGCCCAGTTCTTTTAATAACGGCCGGTTTTCTTCCTTCACGGGAGTTCCTCCTCCCACGGAAATGATAGCTCGGTCCGTATCCCGAAGAAGCTGTTTTAAACACTGCGTTTCCGCTTTCCGGAAATAGTCTTCCCCTTCCTCGGCAAAGATCTCATTGATGGTTCGTTTTTCATGTTGCTCGATCCAGTGATCCGTATCCAGGAACGGACGTTTCATCTTATAAGAAAGGGAAATGCCGTTGCTGGTCTTGCCGGAACCCATGAATCCGATGAGCACGATGTTATCTTTCTTCATAATCCAAGTGTTTCCTTCATGATCTCATATAAGGCTTCAATATCTTCCCGGGAGATCTTCACCGGATTCCACAGTTCATAGGCATCGATCCCCTGATACAGAAGCATCTTAAGGCCATTGTATGCCACTCCTCCTGCTTCCTCCACCAGTTTCATAAACCGGGTTTTTGCAGGATTAAAGATGATCTCATAGCCGCACTTGATCTTCCGGTAAAATTCCGCATCTTCAATGGCAACCCCTTCGGTCCTGGGACTCATTCCCAGACTGGTGGCCTGGATCGCCAGATAGTCTCCCTCCGGGAGCATCTTATGATCTTCATAGGCAAGGGGGGTGATCAGTTCCTGCCTGAAGTCCTTATTTACATGCTCAGCCAGCTGGGCTGCTTTCTCAAAGGTACGATTCATGAGATAGACATGCTTTGCCTTCTTATCTGCCATAAGGTAAGCAACCGTACGGGATACGCCGCCTGCTCCCAGGATCACCACGTTCTCTCCTTCGATGGCAACCCCGTCTTCTGTCATGGCACGATATAAACCGGTCACATCCGTATTATAGCCTTTATAACCCATTCCGTTCCACACCAGGGTGTTCACGGAACCGATCTTTGCAGCCAGCTCATCCACTTCCATACAAAGAGGGATCACATCATTTTTATAAGGCACGGTTACATTCATACCGGGAAAGCCAAAGGCAGCCGCACCTTTCAGTGCATCTTCCAGCTTTCCGGGTTCCACGGGAAGGGGTACATACACCAGTTCCTGTCCGTACTTCTCCGCCAGATAATTATGGATCACCGGCGATAAGGTATGCCCCACCGGATAACCGATGAGGCCCAGTGTTTTGGTATGGCCGTTAATGCTTTTCATGGACGTTGTCCTTTCTTTCTTTGCTATGTAAATAAGCCCATATAACAGGCTTTTCCAGAAATCGTTTCAATACGATCTGAATCTCTTCCCTGGGATCGATGGGTTTTACCAGAACCGAGTAAAGACCGGCCAGGTTGGTCCCCCACATATCCGTAAACAGCTGATCTCCCACGGAGAGCGTCCGGGACCGGTCAAGTCCCATTTCCTCCATGGCTTTGCGATAACCTTTTCCGGAGGGTTTTCCGGCTTTATAAACATAGCCGTCGGCACCCACTTCTTCACAGAAGCTTTTGACACGGGGTTCCTTGTTGTTGGAAACCAGATACGTTTTAAACCCTATGGCCCGCAGCCTTTGAAAGAGCTCTTGCGCACGTTTGTCCGCGTGGGCCCCGTGGGTCACCAGGGTATTATCGATGTCAAAGATGATCCCTCGAAAGCCCTGTTGATAAAACTGTTCAAAATCAATGTCATAAGTGGAATCCAGATACTCTCTGGGATAGAAAATGTGTTGCATACAAACCTTTCCTACAAAAAACACCTTGCATTGACTGCAAGGTGTGATGATTCTTACGATCCGTTACAATACTCAGGCTGTGGGCATATTCTTGTTCCCTACAAAGAACTGATATTGATGGAGAATGTGATCCTTCTGCATATCGGAGATCGCTTTCTGCATATCCAGCGACTGAACGGAAATATCTTCCTCTTTGCGTTCGCCGTTAAGATCCTCTGCCGTACGGGCAGGTTTGGCAGGAGAAAGAGATAATTCCGCATCCTGAATGGTGATCTTGGGCGTCTCGACCTTTAAGTCTCCAATCTCATGGATCTCGTGGATCTCCTGAGCATCTTCCTGCGAAGTAACCTCCTCCGGAGAAACGGAAGGCGCAATAACGCCGGCCCGGGAAGAAACTTCTTCCAGTGCCTCGGGGATTTCTTCTGCCTGTTTTACAGAATATTCAGAAGCATATTTAGTTGTCGAAAGATAACTGCTGATATTCAGCGCCATCGACAAACTCCTCCAAGTTATATTAACAATTAATTATACAATGTTTTTTCCCAGAAATCCAGATGTTCTCAGTAATTCCCGGGTATATTCCTCTTTAGGATGTAAAAATACCTCGTCGGTGATCCCGCTTTCCACGATCCGGCCCTCTTTCATGATCATCACTCTATCACATACCCGGTATACCACCCGCAGATCATGGGAGATAAACAGAATGCTGACTCCGATCTGATCATGGAGTTCTTTTAAAAGGGTCAGTACCTGCTCCTGAATATGTACATCCAGTGCCGATACCGGTTCATCTGCAATAAGAAAACCGGGTTCTGCCATAAGTGCAGCCGCAATACAAACCCTCTGACGTTGCCCTCCGGAGAGCTGGTTGGGATAACGATCCATCAGTTCTGCACTAAGTCCCACCTTTTGGAGCATGGTAACCGCTTTCTCTTCTCTGATGTTTTCGGCAAGATTGGTAAAATTCTTTAGGGGTTCCTGCAAAATCCATCCGATTTTTTTACCGGGGTTTAAGGAACCGTAAGGATCCTGGAACACCATCTGAGGATGCAGGTCCTGATTGGTAAAGGATCCGTCAATATCTTTCACCATCCCAAGGAGCACTTTGGACAGCGTGGATTTGCCGCATCCGCTCTCTCCCACCAGTCCAAGGATCTCTCCCTTATACAGGTCAAAGGATACATCCTTTAAAATGTGGACTTTCTTTTTCTTCCCGAAGAGTTTGCCGTTCCTTGCAGGATAATAGCTGTTCAGATCACGGGCAGAAACGATGATCTCATCGCTCTTCTTTTCATACTGTTTAACACCGATCTCCGGTATGGCTGCAATGAGTTCCTTCGTGTAAGGATGCTGCGGATTACGGAAAATAGCTTCCGTTTCACCCGTTTCTACCACATACCCGTCTTTCATGACCGCCACCTTGGGACAGAGCTTGCGTACCAGGGAAAGATCATGGGATATGAATAAAATAGCGGTTTTCTCCGTCTGATTCAGTTTCTTTAATAACTTAACGATCTGCTCCTGAATGGTAACATCCAATGCGGTTGTGGGTTCATCCGCAATAAGGATCCTGGGTTTACAGATCATAGCCGCAGCGATCATGACTCTCTGTCGCTGCCCGCCGGAAAGTTCATGGGGATAGCGGTTATAGATCTCTTCCGGATCAGGAAGTTCCACCAGTCCCAGGGCTTCCACCGCTCTTGCCTTATATTCTTCCTCCGTCAGCTTTTCATGCAGACGTAAGGGTTCCTCCACCTGCTTGCCGATCCGCTGTACCGGATCCAGGCTGGTCATGGGTTCCTGGAAGATCATGGAGATATCGTTTCCCTGTACCTGGCGCAGCTTCGTACGGGAACAGGTCAGCAGATTGATCCCTTTATAAAGGATCTCGCCTTTTTTCTGAATATCATGACGGTTCAAAAGGCCGTTAATGGCCAGAGCGGTCATGGTCTTACCGGACCCGGATTCGCCTACGATGCCGATCATGTCACCCTCTTTTACCTGCAGATCCACATCCACTACCACGGTTTCCGGCAGAGAATGATCGTGAAAGGCAATATTCAGATCCGTTACCTTCAGGATCAGATCTTCCGAAGGATTGACAGCCGTATTTAATTTTTCCTGCGTTGTCTGTTCCATCATCTTCTACTCGTTTCCCATGAGACTGACCCCAAGGATCAGCAGTACCAGGATCAAACCGGGGAATAATGCATACCAGGGTGCCCCGTACAGATAGCCCTGGGCTTCGGATAACATACGTCCCAAAGAAGCATCCGGCGGCTGTACGCCGATCCCCAGATAGCTCATGCCTGCTTCCGCAAGCACAGCATTATTAAATCCGATCAGTACCGATGATAAGATCACCGGCATGACATTGGGCAGGATATGCACAAAGATCACGCGAAGATCTCTTGCTCCCTGCAGTCTTGCATTTTTTACATAGTCCAGATCCTTACAGCGCATCACTTCGCCACGGACCATTCGGGCAAAACTGGGCACAAAAGCAATTCCCAATGCCAGGATCACGTTATATTTGCCGCCTCCTAAGAGCGATACCATGACCAGTGCCAGCAGCACCGCAGGAAATGCCAGCAGCACATCGTTGACACGCATGACGATCTCATCAAAGGTACCGCCGAAATAACCGGTAAGGGACCCGATGATACTGCCGAAGAAGGCACCGATCCCTACCGTTCCCACTGCAATGACTACGGTCGTTCGAAGACCGGTCATGACACGGCTTAAAATATCCCGGCCGAAGTTATCGCAGCCCATGGGATGGGCAAGAGATACCCCTGCCAGCTTGGATGCCGCATCCATCTTTTCCGGATCATAAGGGGTCCAGAAAAGACTGAGCAGTGCCATAAAAAGAAGAATCCCGGCAATGATGGCACCCGCTTTGAAGTTTTTCCTTGCTTTGATGAACTCTCTCATACGGATTACTCTTCCTGTGCCGAGCGGATCCGGGGATCCACCAGCCGGTAAATGATATCAATGGCAAAATTGGTCACAATAACAAAAAACGCCAACAGCACAACAATGGCTTCCACCACAGGATAATCACGGTTAGCGATGGAAGAGATCAACAGTCTTCCGATACCGGGAATGGAGAAAACCTGCTCAATGATAATGCTGCCGGCGATCATATCGGTAAAGGTCATACCCAGGAAGGTAATGACCGGAATGATCGCATTTCGAAGAACATGTCCGTACAATACACCCTTGGTGGTATTGCCCCGGCTATAAGCCGTGCGGACATAATCCATTTTCATTTCCTTAAGAACGGAAGCCTTCAGATAATTGGTGGCCATGGCTGCTTTGGGCAGAGCAATGGCTACGGCGGGAAGGATCAGATATCCCAAAAATCCAGGAATACTTCTGGTATAGGAAACATAACCGCCCGGTGTGAACAGATGCAGTACCAGGCCGAATAAAAGGGTTAACAGAATACCTGAGAAAAACGGCGGAAAAGCCATGATGGTCTGATTCACCACGGTCATGATCCGATCGGTCCTGCCTCCGCTGTTCCGCGCAAGATAGATCCCCAGCGGAATGGAGATCGCAAGGATCATAAGGAAAGCCATTACCGTCATGGTAAGGGTAATGGGCAGTTTACCGGCCAGCATGCTGCGAACGGTAACATGATAACTGTAGGAGTTACCGAAGGTTCCGTCCACAAAGGTTCCCAGCCAGCTTACAAACCGGACAAGAAAAGGGCGGTCCAGCCCGAGTTCTTCGCGCAGTGCCGCCACTTTTTCCGGTGTTGCCTGCGTCCCAAGCATTGTGGTGACCGGGTCTCCCGGAATGACCGAGAAAGCCAGGAACACCAGAAATGCTGTGAGAAGCAAGGTAAACAATAATGAAATTAGTTTCTTAAGTACATAAGTAAGATTCATGCGTTATTTTAAATGAAGCTTTGCAAAATCCTGTACATACAACGGATAGAACACATAACCGTCGTACTTATTGTTAAGTGCCACCAGATTGACCATATCCTGAATGTATACGCTGGCAGCTTCATCACTGATGATCTGTTCGCACTCCTTAAAGGAAGCAGTCTTCTCCTCGTCAACAATGCTGCTCTCTGCAGCATCTAATGCTACATCGTAAGAAGCGGAATTAAAGTTCATAAAGTTTCCGGACGCATCGGAACGATAACGATCCAGCAATGCTCCTGCGGAAAGCATGGAAGCGTCAACACCGATGACAGTTGCTTCATACTGACGTCCGCTGTATACATCGGATAACCAGGAAGCCCATTCCACCAGATTGATATTGGCGGTCACACCAACAGCCTTCAGCTGCTCTGCCAGAACCTGTGCAGTATCTACATGCGGCTGATAGTTGGAAGGCACGGTGATGCTGAAGGTAAATCCATCGGGATATCCTGCTTCCGCAAGAAGTGCTTTTGCCTTCTCTACATCCGTAGGATATGCATTCTCCAGTTCCGGCATATAATACTTGCCGAAGGTAGGATACATGGCACTTCCGATGATGGAGCCCTGTCCGTCAAAGGCCATGTCCAGGATGCCCTGCTGATCTATCGCATAGCATAATGCCTGACGCACTCTCACATCGTTAAAGGGTTCTACTGCGTTGTTCAGATATAAAGCCTGAACCAGGTTCATGGTTCCGGTGTAAACATCAAAGTTATCGCTTAACTGGCTTACCTGGGTGGAGGATAAGCGGCAGAACATATCAATGGAACCGCCGTTTAACTCGGTTACAATGGTATCTGCGTTTGCAATGACTTTCAAAGTGATGTTCTTGATCTGGGGCGCATTGTCCTTATCCCAGTATTCATCAAAGCTTTCCAGAATGATGTTCTCCTGGGGAGAACGGCTTACATACTTGTAAGGGCCCGTACCGATGGCAACCGTATCCGGATCCGCATTGGAAGCGGGAATAACGGAAGCTGTCAGATAAGACAAAAAGTCCGCATTGGGCTCATTAAGTGTAATGGTAACGGTTTTCCGGTCCGGCGCAGTGATGCTCTGAATATTAGAAAACGCCGATGCCAAAGCGTCTCCACTCTGTTCATCGGCGTAGCGATTCAATGAATAAACAACATCATCTGCAGTGACCTCTGATCCATCGTGGAACTTGATTCCATCTCTGATTGTGAAGGTGTAAACCTTCCCTTCTTCTGTAATCGTGTACTCACTTGCCACAGCAGGGTTTAAATTACCGTCGGAATCAGGCTTAACAAGGCCTTCATAGATATTGAACAGAATTTCTTTTGTTCCTGCCGCCGTTGCTTTCATGGGGTCAAGACTGTCTTCAATATCCTGTGGAATTCCGATCGTAATCTGAGAAGACTCCTCCTGCTTGTCACCTGCACAACCACCCAGTGCAACAGCAACGGTCGTAAGCACAACACTCAGAAGAAGCGCTAAACTCTTCTTTTTCATATTGTGTTTCTCCTCGTATTACTACTCTATTGTAACATCAACGATCATTCCCTCAGGATGCGGAGAAATATAAGGCTCGCATCACTTTGTCAAATAATTGTCGATGTCCAGAACTAACTATAACACGGTCCCGGAAAATTGCAATCTTTTTTGTGAAAGATCCCGTCCGTTTTTCTTTATAACGCTCCGTTCTTCCTCCGGTTATCTTACCGGCTCCGAAAGAGGATCACTTCTTCTCGCTGAGAATGTTCTTCAGCTCATCCATAAAGGTGTTCACATCCTTGAACTCACGGTAAACCGAAGCAAAACGAACATAAGCAACCGCATCCAGGTTCTTCAGTTTCCGCATGATGATCTCACCAATGACGTCACTGGGGATCTCCTTCTCTTCCAGATTGAAGATCTCGGTCTCCACATCGTCTACCAGCTGAGAGATCTGATTGGCACTGATGGGACGCTTATGGCATGCACGAAGCACACCGGCCTCGATCTTGGCACGATCATACGTCTCACGGTTTTCATCCTTCTTGATGACGATCAGGGGAATGGTCTCGATCTTCTCATAGGTCGTAAAACGCTTTCCGCACTCATCACATACACGACGTCTGCGAATGGAATTATTCTCCTCCGCCGGTCTGGAATCAATTACTCTGGTATTCTCATGTCCGCAAAAAGGGCATTTCATGGAATAACCCCCTCCTTCAAATGAAATAATAGGGCTTTAAGCTGGACGCCCACTGATTATTATAAAATATCTGAAAGATAAATGCAATTTCTCTTATAGTTTGAATTTAGTAAAAAGCACAGGATATAGTAGCATGGCCCACAGCATTAATACAAAATAGCGGAAGAAGTCACCCGGCATGCCAAAGTGCAGCGCCTTAAAGCCCATCTTAAGCCCCACATACAGGATGCCCAGACTGACCAGACCCAGGATGAGACGCAGTGCCTTCTGTTTCACGGTACCCTCTGTCTGATAATCCACATAGCGGCGTTCCAGGTAATAAGCCAGGGCAAAGCCTGCCAGGCCACCGGAATTCTTCGCCGTATCCGCAGCCATGGCACCATCGATCACTCCGTTTCCAAACAGATACAGGTCATAGGCTAAAGATGCAAATGCAAGAATACAGAGAAAAACGGAAACCGCCGGATCCCAGTTCTTATGTTCTTCCGGTTTTAACGCATACACCCCTCCAATACAGATCAGAGAAACCAAAAGGCCCACTGCCACATCCTTGGGCTGATGCACGCCCAGATACATACGTGAAAAGCCTACCGCAAGAAATAAAAGGGTCCAAAGGATCTTCGCCCACCATTTCCTGGATTCCACCGTCATGATACCGTACACGGAAGTGGCGGTCTGGGTATGGCCGGAAGGAAACGAATATCCGGTTGCCGCTTCCAGTGCGGAATCCACCGGTTTAAAATTCGGGTCGATGACCCAGGGTCTGTCGATCCGGAAGATCAGCTTCAGTGTCTGTGCAACGGTAGAGGAAAGGAAAAAAGAAAACGCCATGCGGTATCCGGTTTTCTTATCCATACACCAGAACATAAAACATACCAGCATCAGGCAAAGGATTTCCTGTCCGAAATATGTGATGATCTGACAGATCACTTCTCCTGCCGGTGTGCGGATCCCTTCCAGAAAATATAAAAAACTCATGATAACCCCCTAAAAATAAAATGCCGTAAACATCCAGCGGATGCTTACGGCACCTGTCATTCATCTGATCAGCTCTTCTTCCTTAAGAAATCAGGAATATTCAGCGTTGTGGTCTGTACCGTTCCTCTCACATCCCCGGGCTTATTGGGTGTAGCTGCACCATTGCCGGAAGGTCTGACAGGAGTGCTGCCCTGCGGTCTGGCTGCAGGTGACACGGTTCTGTCAACGGATGCACTTCCCGTATAGGAAGAACTGTTGATACCGGGAATATGGCTGAGACCGATGCCGGAGCTGCGTCCTGCGCTGTCCTTCTTCATATCGATACCAGTTGCGATCACGGTGATCTTACAGGTATCTGCCATTTCCTTATCATATCTGGAACCAAAGACAACGTTCACGTTATCTCCGGTTAATTTACGAACAAAATTCGATGCTTCGGAAGCATCCATCAGTGTAATATCACCACAGATATTAATGATGATATCACTGGCACCGGTTACCTCTGTCTCAAGGAGCGGTGACTTAACAGCCATCTCGATGGCTTCCTTGGCCTTCTCATCACCCTTGCCCACACCAAGACCGATATGTGCGATACCCTTGTTCTCCATAACGGTACGGATATCCGCAAAGTCCAGGTTGATGTCTGCAGGAACATTGATCAGATCGGTAATGCCCTGTACGGCCTGCTGAAGAACCTGATCCGCCTTCTTCAGTGCTTCCGGCATGGTGGTCTTCTTATCCACAAACTCAAACAGCTTTTCATTAGGGATCACAATGAGTGTATCCACATTGCCACGGATATTATCAATACCAAGTGCCGCATTGGAACGACGTACCTTCGCCTCGAATTCAAAAGGCTTGGTAACTACACCAATGGTAAGAGCACCTAATTCCTTCGCTACTTTCGCAATAATGGGAGCTGCACCGGTTCCGGTTCCGCCACCCATGCCACAGGTAACGAATACCATGTCAGCGCCTGTCAGCATCTCAGTAATCGCTTCCAGAGACTCTTCCGCTGCTTTCTCACCGATCTCCGGCTTAGCGCCCGCGCCAAGACCTTTGGTCAGTTTCTCCCCTATCTGTAATAATTTCGGAGCCTTGCAGAGCTGCAGATCCTGCTTATCCGTATTCACCCCAATAAGCTCTACTCCGGTAATATTCTCATCAATCATCCGGTTAACGGCGTTGTTCCCCGCTCCGCCGACACCAACTACAACAATTCTCGCTGTACTTTCCGCTTCACTTGGTTTTAATTCTAGCAAGACAGTACCTCCTTCATCCCCAGAAACTCACACTGTTTATCATATAATTAAATGTGCCATTTAGCAATCATTTTTTCGACATAAACCGTCTGTTAATCACGAGAAACGAATATTACCGTCTCCTCGGTCCCGGTGTAATCCTTTAGCATCAGATCGCCCTTTTTATCTGACAGCTTGGGTAAAATAGAATCTAATTTCATAAACTTCTCATCAATATTCTCTTTGCTTCCCATGAACACCCGGATATTGCCGAAGATCAGATCCACACTTCCGTCTTCTTCAAAAAATACCGTATCCGCCTGCAGTTCATACTTGGTCAGCAGGTTGGTGATATCCAGGATCTCCTTGAAGATTCCCTCGTCGCTTACCGGAAGCGGTTCATGCAGGATCACATGATCAAAGGATAATCCGGTGATCACAGGCACCGAAGGTGTGGCCACCGAAGAGCTCTCCACCACAATGCCGTCTTTATCAAAATACATATACCGGTCCAGAAATACCACACAACCGGCCAGGGCTTTCTCATAAACCGTAATGCGTATGGTATCCGGCGTAAGGATGTCCACATCCATGGTCTCCACAAAAGGGATACCGTCTACCCCTTTGTTCCGGTACTTGAAGGAAAGATACAGGGAATTATCTCCCAGTCTTCCCGACATGACCATGTCCCGGATCTCTTCATCGGTATAATGCGTATTTCCGTTTACATATACCGTTGTAACCGTATACTTCTGACGAATGAACAACAGGATCATCAGAAGGATCATCAGCACCAGTAAAACTACCAGGAGCCCGGTCAGTTTTCGTCTGAAGGGGTTTTCCATCCATTTCGCCATATCAGGACTCTCCCACACTGATGCCTCTGCCTACTCCCAGGGCAAGTCCCAGTTCGCTCATGGTAAGGAGCAGCGCCGTACCGCCATAGCTGATAAACGGAAGGGAAATACCGGTATTGGGAATGGTATTGGTTACAACGCCGATATTCAGGATCACCTGAATGGAAATATGAGCAATGATCCCGGAAACCAGCATGCAGCCAAAGGAATCTTCGCAATTGCTGGCAATGATCATCAGTCTCCAGATCAGCATGATAAACAATAAAATAATGGCAAATGCCCCAAACAAGCCAAGTTCTTCGCAAATAATGGAGAAGATCATATCATTCTGGGGCTCCGGAACGAATCCCAGCTTCTGAATACTCTTTCCAAGGCCCTTACCGAATACCCCGCCGGAACCGATGGCATACATGGCCTGTACGGTCTGAAAACTGCCGCTGTCGGAATACTCTTCCGGATGAAGCCACGCCAGGACACGCCGGAATCTAAATCCACCGTTCTGGCTGGTGGAATCAATGAAATAGACAGCAGCTGCGATGGCACCAAGGCCAAGAGCTCCGCCAATTAAAAAGGGTTTATAATCAGGGGATGCCACAAACAGCATCACCACGGAAATACCAAGAACGATCACCGCAGAACTCATATTATCGGAGATCAAACGGATCAGAACTGCCAGGATCACACCGGTGCCGATAACGATCACCGCCGCACGCAGGCTTCGAATGGCATTTCGTCCGATCTTGGAAATGATCGTAGCCAGAAACAGGATCATACCGATCTTGCAGATCTCTGCAGGCTGTACGGAGAAGGCGCCTCTTCCCAGCCATCTGGTCGCACCGTTTCGGGTCAGACCCAAGGGCGTATACAGAAGAAACAGGGAAATGACAGACACTGCTATGGCCGGCACTGCCAGCGCTTTCCACCATTGATAAGGTACAAAGGAAATAACGATCATCGCCACGAGCCCCAGGAGGGCTGCGATTGCCTGACGTTTGAGGAAATAAGCCGAATCTCCCGTAGAAGCAAACGCTTTATAGGAGCTGACGGAATAGATCATCAAAAGTCCGAATCCCACCAGGAAGATCACAATGAATAACAGACTGTAATCCACGAAATATTCATTTGTCCCGGAGTTCTTCTTCTTTAACAAACTACCACTTCTTTTCCCCTTACCTTAATCCGGTAAGGCTCTGACCATATCTTTAAACATCTGCCCCCGTACTTCATAATTCGGGAACATCCCCCAGCTTGCGCAGGCAGGAGATAACAGTACCGCGTCGCCTTTTTCGGCCGTATCCACGCAGATCTGAAATGCCTCTTCAAAGGTATCTGCAAACACATAATCGGTAAAGCCATGTTTCTTTGCACACTCTGCAATGGCTTCCCGGGTCTGGCCGATGAGCACCAGCTTCTTAACCTTGCCATCAAAGGCTTCGATCCATTCATCGTACTCATTGTGCTTGTCATAACCACCGCCAATGAGCACCGTAGGACGATCCATGGCACGTATGCCCTGAATCGCTGCATCGGGATTGGTGCCTTTGGAGTCGTTATAATAAACCACACCGCCCTTTTCTTCCACGAACTCAATGCGGTGTTCCACAGCCTTGAAGTTACGGATGGTATCCAGATAAATATCCTTCTTTACCTTCATGGCACGGCTGATGGCAATGGCTGCCATGACATTTTCATAATTACACATGCCCACCAGATGCATCTCGTGAACATCCATCAGTTCTTCCACCTGTCCGTCGGTTGCCAGACAGATCTTATCTCCGTCCAGGAAAATGCCGTTTTCCAGCTTCTCATGAGAAGAAAACCAAACCACCGTAGCTTTGCAGTTTTCGCCCAGCTTTCGGGTATATTCGTTGTCGTAATTCAGTACACAGATATCGTTCTTATTCTGATTCCGGGTCACTGCGTTCTTTACCGCGGCATAATTCTCCATGGTGTAATGACGGTTCAGATGATCCGGTGTAATGTTCAGGATCGCGGATACATGGGGATGGAACGTATCAATGGTCTCCAGCTGGAAGGAACTGATCTCCGCAACCACTACGGAATCCTTCACCGTATGCAGGGCCGCTCCGGTATAAGGTGCACCGATATTCCCAACCACATCCACATGAAGATATCTGCGTTTCATGATCTCTCCCACCAGGGTGGTGGTGGTGGTCTTACCGTTGGTCCCGGTGATGGCAACGACCTGTCCCTGTGCAAAACGATAGGCCAGTTCGATCTCCCCGATGACGGGAATACCTGCCGCACGGAATATATTTACCGTATCGGAGTCCACGGGAACACCGGGGCTGATCACCAGCAGATCCGCATTATGGGTAAGCTCCTCGGAGATCTTGCCGATATACACCGTTACCTTCGGATTGTGTTCCAGTTTCTCTTCGATCTCTTCTTTTACCAGTTTGTCGTTCTCATCACACAAAACCACATCGGCGCCAATATCCGCCAGCAGTTTTGAGGAATCGATCCCGCTTTTGCCGCAGCCAAGTACGACTGCATGTTTTTTGTACGTCATGTTACTGCTTCTTTCTGTTCAGGAAGGAATTCTTCCTCCCGTTAATAGGTTCCCATACGGCCGGTATGGAAATCTGTGACTTTCCATATGAACCATATAAAAACCGTGACTTTCCATATGAACCATATAAAAACCGTAACTTTCCATATGAACCAAATAAAAACCGTCACTTTCCATATGGATCATATAAAATAATTACTTCCCGGATCAGAATCCTGCTGCGATGCAGGCCACCAGGCAAAGCATCACGGTTACAATGGAAAATACCGCAACCACCAGGACTTCCGACCAACCGCCCAGTTCAAAATGATGATGGATGGGTGCCATACGGAAAAACCGCTTGCCATGGGTCGCTTTAAAATAAAGGACCTGGATCATAACCGAAACCACTTCCAGCAGATATATAAATCCCACAAGTATGATAAATATGGGCATCTGCAGCATATAGGCCAGGGCTGCCACAAAGCCGCCGATGGCTAAAGATCCGGTATCTCCCATGAAGATCCGGGCAGGATATGCATTATAAAGTAAAAACCCAAGAAGTGCACCGATCATGGCAGCACAAACCGGAACCAGCTCCTCCTGATAATGGGCACTTGCCACAAGGAAAAACAAAGCAACCGGAAGGGTCACACAGGTTAACAGACCATCTACTCCGTCGGTAAAATTGGTACCGTTGGTGGTTCCCACCACAGCCAGTAACATAAGGATCGGTGCAAGAAATCCGATATCAACGGTCTGATCCGGTAAAAAAGGAATCCGAAGCATAAGGGATATTCCGGAAACGCCGGTCATATACCACATAAATATAAGGGTTACGATCACCTGGCAGATCAGCTTCTGCCATGCCTTGAATCCATCGGAACGATGAAGGACCACTTTCAGAAAGTCATCCACAAATCCAATGAGTCCAAAGGCCAGGACCATAAGGATCACCGGCAGGACCACCGGTGCTTTCTTCATGAATATAAACCCTGTCGCTGTAAAAGCGATAAGGATCATAATGCCGCCCATGGTAGGGGTTCCGTTCTTCTTCAGATGGGAAGAAGGGCCATCGTCCCGCTCTGTCTGCCCGAACTTCACTTTCCGGAGATAGGGGATGACAAAGGGGCCTAAGACTGCCACTATGGCAAATGCTGTTAATATCGGCAATGCGATCTGTTTCCAAATCAGCATAGATATACTCCTCCAAAGAAAACTACACAAAATATATTACATAAAAATCCCAAATAGCACAATATGTTGTATCTGGTCCATATTTGCCAGAAACGTATGTTCCGATTTTCTACTCGAAACTGGATCCTCCCACCACAGCTCCGGTTTCGGGATCCACCAGATCACCGGTATTGGGATCGATGGCGTAGCCGGTCTCGGGGTCGATCTCAAAACTCTTCCACACCGGTTCGCTGCTTTCCGCGGCAGTTCCATCACCCGAAGCGGTATCTGCGCCCTCCGCGGTAGTGGTCGTTTCTCCGTCTCCGGCAGAGCCGTCTTCAGCCCCTTCATTTCCGGAAACTGTCTCCGGATCATTCTCGGAAACCACCTGGGTATATTCGGTCTGCAGATCGATCTGAAGCTGTTCCAGTTCCGCGATCTCTTTCTCGGACAGTTCCTCTGTCATGGGATAATGCAGATATGGAAGCACTTCGGTGAGAATATTGTGAACGATACCGGTAGCAAACTTGGCATCATCCTGATGCTGTGCGTTAGGTCTGTCTACTACGCAGTAAATAGCGATCTCCGGATCATCCGCAGGCGCGTAGCCCATAAAGGACACCACATATTCCTTATTTCCACGGGGAAGGGTCTCTGCTGTTCCTGTCTTACCGCCAATGGCATAGCCTGCAGGCCGTGCCGTCTTACCGGTACCATCCGTTACAACGCCGTTGCAATACTGAATGATCTTATCACAGGTAGACTGGGAAACCGTCTGTTTCAGCACACGGGGCTGAATGGTTTCCACCACGCTTCCGTCGGAAGAAAGGATCTTGCTGACCATGTGCGGCTCATACAAATAGCCACCGTTTAACATGGAGCAGAATCCGGTAATGGTCTGGATCATGGTCACATTAAAGCCCTGTCCGAAAGAACAGGTAGCAAGCTCCGTAGGTCCCATGGTATCCGCCGTATAGACCAGGGAATCGGTACGACTTTCGCCGGCAAGGTCCACACCGGTCCTGAGACCGAATCCGAAACGTCTCTGGTAATCCGTAAAGCGGTCAATACCGATAGCCTGCGCAATATACATCAGACCCACGTTACAGGAAATCTCCACGGAACGCTGTACACTGACCAGACCGTCACCATATCGGTTATGACATTTGATCTTATGTCCTCCGATCTCCAGACTACCGGTACAGTTATAAACCTCATCGCCGGTAATGGCACCGGATTCAAGGCCGGCAGCAACCGTAAAGGGCTTGGCAACGGAACCGGGTTCATAGGTATCGGAGATACAGAAATTACGCCACAGAGTATTATACGCCTGGGTAAGCGTATTCTCCTCTTCCATCTTCGCCAGCTCTTCTTCCGTATAATATGCAGAAAGATCTCTGGGATTGTTCAGGTCAAAGGTAGGATAGGAAGCCATGGCCAGTACGTTACCGGTCTTTACTTCCATAATGATCACGCCGGTATTGTTACTGCCCGCACCTTCCCGGTATACGTTGGCGTTTTCCTGATTAAACTTCAGAATATACTTCTCACAGATGCTCTGGATATTGGCATCGATGGTGCTGACCAGAGTCTCACCGTCTTTGGCTGCAATGGTGGTGCGTTCCAGATTGGAATCATCATTGAGATAACCGTATTCGCGGCCATTGGTACCGTTCAGCGTCTCGTTATAATACTCTTCCAGACCGCCGGTACCGTTATTATCTGCGCCGGCAAAACCGATGGCATCCGCCGCCAGACTTCCGTTGGGATAATAACGGATGTATTTATCCTCAAACCATACACCCTTCACCTTATCCGGCGCATTGTTATCACTTTCCGTAGGATCTTCCAGGCTTCCGTCACAGTACGCCACAAAGTTCTGCAGTTCACTATAGGGAACGTTCTTCTTCAAAATGATATAGGAAGAAGACGGATTATCTGCGATGACAGAGCGGATCTCCGACTCGTTAAAACCAAGATACTTGCTCATGGCATATAACGTAGGCTCCAGATAATCTTCCTTATCCAGAATGACTTTAGGGTCCAGAATGATGTTATATACCTTATTGCTGGTAGCAAGGAGCACGCCGTTACGATCCGTGATGTCCCCCCGCTTAAAAGGAATGGTAATGGAATCGTATTTCTGCTGGGATAAAACCTGCTTCTTATACTTCTCTCCGTTATCCCTGACAATCAGGATCAGGCGGACGCTTAAAAGGACAAAAGCCAGCAGTACCATAAAAAACAGTACTGCCAGCTTCTTCTGCGTTTTCCTCGTTGTACGGTTTGAATTGCTTTTTGCTTTCCGTGTGGATCGATCTTCTTTACTCAAAACAGCCTCATATTACTGCGGAATATCCGAAATTTGTCTTACATAGTCGTCCTTATGGCCTTCTACAAATACCACCTGGTCACCGGAAGCATAGGTCATTCCCAGTTCTCCGATGGCGATCTGCTTAATGCTCTCCAGGTCGACACTACTGTTTATTGTATTATATTTTTCGTCGTTTGCAAGCTTCAAATCCACATATTGGCTTTCCAAGGTGGAAATACGCTTGGTGCTGTTGGTGATGGCGATCTGCAGCTGCAGATAGCTGATCAGCGTAAATCCAACAAATAAAAGAGCTGCAGTAAGGAACACCAGACTGCCCAGATTCATATGAACCAGGCGGTGCTTTCTTCTGCGGGCCGGCTGTTCCTGGATCCTTCTGGAAGGAACCCCGGAAGGGCGGACTGCGGGCGCAAGCTCTCTTACTGTACTTCCATGTACATATTCAGTTTCAGCTGCGTAATTACGCTTTGCTGTGTTTCGTCTTCCCTGACGAGTTGCCATGTTACTTTACTCCCCCTAAATGGTTATGCTTTTTCAAATACCCTCAGCTTTGCGCTTTGGGATCTGGAATTGACTTCTAATTCTTCTTCCGAAGGAAGAATGGGCTTTCGGCCGATCACTTTTCCTTTGGATACTCTTCCGCAGGTACACACCGGAAAGTTCGGTGGGCAGATGCAGGGATCTTCTGCGGTTCGAAATGCATTTTTTACAATGCGGTCTTCCAGTGAATGGAAGGTGATGATGCAAAACCGTCCTCCGGGATTCAAGGCATCGATCATGCCGTCGATGGAATCCTGCAGCACCTCCAGTTCCCGGTTTAAAGCGATCCGGATCGCCTGATAGGTCTGCTTGGAAGGATGCCCTCCTTTGGCGCGCATCTTCGCAGGTATGGCCGCCTTGATGCAATCGTTCAATTCGAAGGTGGTCTCAATGGGCTTCTCAGCTCTTGCCTGCACGATATGCTTGGCAATGTTCTTGGCGAATTTATCTTCTCCATAGTCCCGGATGATCCGGAACAATTCCATCTCGGAATAGGTATTCACGATGTCTCTTGCGGTAAGACTCTGTCTCTGGTCCATCCGCATGTCCAGCGGTGTGTCTGTTTTATAGGAAAAACCTCTCTCCGCCGTATCCAGCTGATAAGAGGAAACCCCCAGGTCTAATAAAAAGCCGTCTACTTTATCAATCCCAAGGTCTTTCAGAACCTTTACCGCATTACAGTAGTTATCTCTTACGATGGTGACTTTCTCTTTGTATGGCTCCAGCCGCTTCGTAGCGGCTGCAATGGCATCTGCGTCCTGGTCGATTCCGATCAGCCGTCCGTTTTCCGAAAGCCGCTTGCAGATCTCCGAAGAATGTCCGGCACCTCCCAGGGTTCCGTCTACATAAATGCCATCCGGCTTGATATTCATTTGTTCGATGGTCTCATTTAAGAGAACCGAATAATGTTTGAATTCCATTAAATGTTGAGTCCCATGTCAGCCAGACGTTCCGCGATCTCATCCATATTTTCATACGGCATATCGGAAATATCCTGCTCGTACTTCTCTTTGCTCCATATCTCGATCTTCTCTCCGACACCTACAAACACGACGTCTTTCTCGATGGAAGCAAATTCTCTTAAGTTACCGGGAATCAGGATTCTTCCCTGCTTGTCCAGTTCACAGTCGGCTGCGCCGGCCAGGAAGTAACGGACCAGGGTACGAACCTCTTTCTTGGTCTGCGGAAGGGTTCGAAGCTTCTCTTCAAACACGTTCCAGGTGGCGTTGGGGTAGATCAGGAGACATCCGTCCAAGCCTTTGGTCACAACGAAGGAATCTCCCAGTTCATCACGGAACTTGGAAGGCACGATCAAACGTCCTTTTGGATCTAATGTGTGATTGTACTCACTCTTAAACATGTGCCGTTTCCTTCAAATTTACCACTTTATACCACTTGGTTACTACTATCTACCACTTTCCTCCACTTATGAGTTGATTATATATAAAAAAAGCCTTGATTTCAAGGCTTTTTGAATAATTTCTGATGTTTTTCTTAAGAATACAATCTGTAGTACCCTCTCACAGAATCAGACACCATATTTAGGTTTTTGGGAATTTATGATGAAAATGAAAGGCTCCTTACGAAAACCTCCGGAACATAAAAAAAGCCCCGGAACCATGCATGCAAGCATAGTTCCGAAGCCCGGTGGTTTGAAATCCCAATTTTTATATCGTTTTTTCTGTTTTCTTTACTCTCTTCAGATTGATGACCCAGAGAACAATACCAATGATCACAATGATCACGGAAAGCAACTGTGATACCGGAATGGTGGTTCCCGTAAGGTACAGCTGATCGGTACGGATCCCTTCGATCCACGCTCTGCCCAGGCCGTAGCCTACCAGATAGATCAGACTGATCTCCCCGTGGAACTTCTTGTGGGTAATATAAAGCACCATGATGATCACCAGTACCAGATTCCATACGCTTTCATATAAGAAGGTCGGGTGTACCTGGATATAGTTGGTGCCTTCCGTAATGGTAGCTGCCAGCGCATCATTGATGTCTCTTGCGCGGACCGCATCTATGGGAAGACGCATGGCGAAAATATTATCGGTATAACCGCCGAATACTTCCCGGTTAAAAAAGTTGCCCCAACGACCAATAGCCTGTCCAAGGGCAAGTCCCGGAACACAGATATCGCAGACCAGAAAATAATTCACTTTCTTTACCTTGGAATAGACCAGTAAGGTAAGGAATGCAGCGATAATGCTTCCGTAGATCGCTCCGCCGCCCTGGCGCATATTGAAGATCTGCAGCAGATTATCCTTATAATAATCCCAGGCGAAGGCTACATAATAAACACGGGCACCGATAATGGAAAAGATGACGCCATATATAGCGAAATCCCAGATCATATCCGGATCGGTCTTTTCCTTCTTTGCACAGTGCGTAGCAAGAACGATTCCTGCAAGAATACCGATAGCAATGATGATGCCGTAATATGCAATTGTAAAACCAAATACCGTAATGTTCTTTCCTACATCCTCCAGGTAGATCCCCAGATGCGGAAAGGCCATATCGGTTGTCCCCATCATTTCTTTCATTTTAAAGCCCCAAGTACGTTATACGTTGAAACGGAATAAGATCACATCTCCGTCCTTCACTACGTACTCTTTTCCTTCCATTCCTACCAGACCCTTTTCACGGGCGGCCGCTAGAGAGCCCTCATTTAACAGATCCTGATAGTTCACTACTTCTGCCTTGATAAAGCCACGCTCGAAGTCGGTATGGATCTTGCCGGCTGCCTGAGGCGCCTTGGTTCCCTGTTTAATGGTCCATGCACGGCACTCATCTTCTCCTGCGGTTAAGAAACTCATAAGACCCAGCAGCTTGTAGCTTGCTCGGATCAGCTTATCCAGACCGGATTCCGTAAGACCTAAGGTCTCCAGGAATTCTGCCTTCTCATCGTCTTCCAGCTCGGAAATCTCTTCCTCTACCTTCGCGGATACGCAGAATACTTCGCTGCCTTCGGTTGCGGCATACTCTCTCACCTTCGCTACCATAGCATTGGAAGCTCCGTCATCTGCCAGG
>JAIKYN010000181.1 GCA_024683155.1 Lachnospiraceae bacterium
CTCTTCCAGAAACGCGCCGAAGAGCTTCATGAACACCACTGCGCTCGCCTTCTCCTCTGACAACTCTTCCTCAAAGGTCTCCTGATAGATCGGTTTTTTCGTGATCTTCTCTCCCATGTCATGGATGTGGAAATACAGCTGCTTTGCCACATATCCCACAGGATCCTTGCAGGATGCCGGAAAACTCTCCCGGATCACGTCCAGCTTCTGGCCGCTTCGATAGATCACAATATCCCGGATCAGACTTTCCTTATCCGCATAAAAGTGATAAAAACTCCCCAGTGAGATCCCCACTTTCTCCGTGATCTTCCGGATGTTCAGACTTTTCTCATCCTCCGCATGGAACAGCTCCAGGGAAGCTTCCCATATCTTTCTGCGGATCTCATCTTTTTCCTGTTCCGAATAGGCTTTTCCCATGAAATTCTCCTTGCCAAATAAAATAGCTGTGAACAAAATATTTTTTGTTCACAGCTAATAGGTTAGCATCGTATAACCATTCTGTCAATAACGATCATTTATTCCTTTTTAACCGATCTTCTTCTGCCGTTTATACTCTGCCGGCGTGATTCCCGTAATCTTCTTAAATACCTTAAAGAAATAAGAATAATCCTGAAAACCCGTATCGTACGCGACCACATGCAGATCCTGTTCACTGTTCATGATCACTTTCGCCTGTTTAATACGATACGCATTCAGATACTCGCTAAACCCCTGCCCTATCTCTTCCTTAAACAAGGTACTAAGATAGCTTTTACTGATCCCGATATTCTCAGCCGCAGCATCCAATGTGATCGGCTCTTTGTAACTGGTCTGAATGTAAGATAAACACTTTCTCACATATTCCGAATTTCCCAAATAGGCATTGGCAAGTAATCCGTTTAACGACTGGAAGCATTCCTGAAACCACACGCTTGCCTGACTTATGGTTGTCATGGCCGCCAGCTGTTCGAAGGGCGAAGATTCTCCTTTATGGATCGCAGAAAATTCAATGGAATTCTTTTTACACACGTCAATAATGATTCCCAGCAATTTCATCAGAATGTCATTGGCCGCCTGATAATCCATTTTTTGCGTCTTCAGCTTATTGAAAAACCGCTCCATCACCGATTCTTCTCCCTCTCTTAACGGTGTGTAGAAGGAGGCGATCAGTGCTTTTTCGGTTTCCTTATCCAGAAGTTCCATGGTACCATCTTCTTCCTGCTCCTGATTATGATCTTCTACAAAAAGAATCGCTCCGGTGGTCGAAAAACCCGCCCGTTTCATAAGCGTATATGCTTGTCGATAGTTCTCGGGAATCCGTTCGATCGCATCACTCATTTTACTGACGACAAAACTACTTACGATATTCAAATAGGTTTTTAAATTTGAGGACATCTGACGGATCACATTTTGAATTACCTCTCGCATTGCCGCCTGACTTCGCTCCTGCGCAAATGATAACAGGATGCTATAGTAATCCCCATCTATATGCGTCAGGATTCCACTAGGATATATTTTTAATATTTCATTACCGATATTGACGATGGAAAAGTTAATCGTCCGCTTACGTTGCAGATCGTTCCCGTTTGTGATACTGGCATAGTTATCAACCCTCATAAGTATCTGGATAATGTTTGAATGATCGATACGAATATCTAACGTTTTTAACCGATATTCGATCTCTTCCGGGTCGGTTACCAGATGCGTTATCAAGTCCAATACGAATTTTTCCTGAAACGTAGAAAGCTCTCTTGGTTCAACCGTACGTGTTACATCGGTCGGTTTCATGGAAATCAAGGTATCTCTTAATCGTTCCGCTGTTAGTTCATGTTTTAAGAGATAATCTTCCCCTCCGTATTTCAAGGTGTCATGCACCAGTTTATAATCATCATAATTGCTCAATGCCACAAAGTGTATACGCTCGGCAAGTCCATGCACATATTTGCAAAAATCAACACCATTCATTTCGGACATGACCATATCCGACAGGATCACATCCGGCTTCACCTGATCCAATATCTTGATGGCCTCTTCCGCAGAAGAAGCCTCTCCGCATACTGTAAAATCTTCCTCAAATTGACTAAGCATCAGTTTTATATTGGTTCGAACAAGGACCTCGTCGTCCACAAGCATTATATTAAGCATCTTTTTCCTCTTTTAACACCGGTAAAACAAGTGTGATTCTCGTAAATTCTCCTTTTTTACTTTCAACTGCCATGGTATAAGGGTCCCCGTAATTTAACCGTATGCGCTCCTTAATATTTGCCAGTCCAATATGTCCTGCATTACCATTCTCTTTACGATTCAGATTCCTGTTCAATTCTTGCTCGTCAATCCCGATGCCGTTATCTTCCACCACGACCTGAATGTTCCCGTCTACCAGCATATATTTCACATGAATCCGTCCATTGTTCATTGTTCCGGGAAATCCATGTTTTATGGAATTTTCAACCAGCGGTTGCACCAGAAGTTTAGTAATCTTACAGTCCATGATCGCCTCTTCGCACTCAACAACAGAGGTGATGAGACTGATCTGCCGATAGGTTTGCAGTCTGAGATACTCCTTAATAAATTGAACATCTTCCTTAATGGTCACTTCTGCTCTCCCATCCATATTCAGATGCATCATGGATGAAAGGATCTCTGCTACGTCCTTGATATTCTCGATTCCCTGGATCGAAGCCAGGAATCGAATGGTATTTAAACTGTTGTATAAAAAATGTGGATTCATCTGAAATTGCAAAGCTGCGATCTCCACTTTACGTTTTTCCAGTTCTTTCTCTTTCATCTGCTCATACAATCTGGAAATACGATCCAACATATTCCGAAACTGCATGGTCAATTCTCTCACCTCATCATTGGTAGTCACCGCAAAATCCAGTGTCATCTGACCCTCACCGATTTGTTTTACTGCCTCGGTGAGTCCCACGATGTTACGGGTGATCATTGAGCAATACCACCAGATCAAGCTAAAGCAAATGAACAGAAACAAGATCATAATGACGATCATACGATTCACCGTATTCATGAAATCCGCCATTACAACTTTG
>JAIKYN010000236.1 GCA_024683155.1 Lachnospiraceae bacterium
GTGTTTCCCGCAATTATCACCTGCCTGATACAGTTCTCTGACAAATGCAGGCGCTCTTTCAACTTCTCCATGGCTCCCATCAGGTCATCCAGGATGATCTCCCGCAGTGCCTCTCCCTTTCCTTCCATGGATGCCTGAATACGGCTGATCACATCCGCGCCAAAGCGTCTTTGATGATTGACGCAGGCCTCCGTTCCAATCGCCTCCGTACCCTTAAGCAAAGCAACCACCACCGTGGTTGTTCCAAGGTCTATGGCAAAACGGTAATTGTCGTCAGGGCATTTATCTCCCTGTAAATCTTCCGTTTCTTCCCCCCTGATGATTCCCATATCTGCAGAAGCCACAAGCTCAGTCATACCCGGTTTCCCGGCATCCGTAGTATGGACCTGCGTTCCCAGGATCTCCATGGCATCCTCCCCGGATTCCGGGATCACGATCACCATATCTTCCCCGGGCGCATGCATGCAGGCAAGACGATAGCCCAGGTCCAGCTCTTCCGTGGAAAGCTTCTCCAGGTCCCCTTCCGTAGCCTCCGGTGCTCCCTCCGGGAAGAACACCTTACATTTCCCGCATCGTCCGTTTCCGCCACAGTCATTGGGCACAGAGATGCCCAGTTCCCTGAGGCAGTGCAGGAGGTTGCGCCCATCTCCCGGGTCAAAGGCATACTGCCGCCCATTTCCCTGCACCGAACCGTCTTTATGCACTTTTCCGCTCTCGATCACGGTAATATTCATGTCGCTCTCAGTCTTTCCGCAGCACGCATTCCTTCATGGTACAGGTCCTGCAATCATGCTCCACCCGCATCACATCCGGATTGGAACTAAGCAGGTAAACGTTGCTGCTGCTTTTGGCGGGATCCAGCATATCGGCCACCGTGATCCCAATGCCCAGCTTCTCCGCCGCCTGCGTTTCTTCAAAGGCCTTCCGCTGGAAGGATAACGGGATCTCCACCGAAGGAGACAGGCGTGCCAATACCCCCAGGCCGTCTTTGCGGCACCGATTTCGGATCCGCTCCGTTACCGCCTGATCCAGCGCAAACAGGCAGCTGTCCGCCATGGCATCCAGCACCAGTCCGTCCACATAGTTCCGGGTTTGAAAAAAGCGATCACTGAGATCGCCTAATTCCGTTCCGATGGTCTGGACCACATACAGCACCCGGGAACCCTCCGGAAGCGCCTTGCAGGCTTCCCTTTCCCCGATCACCGACAACGCCAGAGCAGCCCGGGGCTTTGCATTTTTCACCACCTCAGGAAGCAGCCGCATGTACGCCTGCTCCATCTGCATTCTGGCCGGGTCCTGCTCCTTACAGCGCAGCAGTCCAAACACCGTTTCTTTATGTAATTCAGGCCTTAGAAGTGTGTATACCTCCACATTTCCCAATGCCTCATCCTCCAAGTCATTTCCCGCGCAGCAGGTTATTCCCCATCGATCAACATCGTCAGATCCATACTTCCCTCATATCCCTGCATTTTTCACACATGGGCCGGAAGTTTCATCTCCTCGATAAGATGCAGATGCATTCCTTCCAGGAAATGATCGGCTCTCTCCACGATCCCGTCTTCCATCACGCGGTCCACACGATGTGCATCACAACCGTAGATCACATCCATTTCCAGTTCCGACGCAAGATTCCAGAACCGCTTGAAGGGATAGTTTCTGCCTTCCGTCAGTCCCAGGAAATTCAGCTCCAGGGGAAGATCATGCTCCCGTGCAGCCAGGCAGAGCCGCCGCATTTCCTCGTCATATAAGTCCATATCCCCTTCGTAGGCGATCAGGTCGGGGTGCGCCAGATACAGGAATTTGCCCGTTTCCATCCCCTCTATGGCCTGCCGCACGTACTGGCGCAGCTTGTCATCGGAATGAGTGGGCATACCGCAATAACCGGCTTCTACGTCATATTCGTTGCCGATATGATGCTGGGCCAGCAGGAAGTACTCAATGGGGTAATCCTCCACCAGTTTCAGCAGCTCATCAAAATGCCTGGGGTAATATTCCACCTCCAGGCCGATATGGATCTCAATATCCGACTTGTATTCGTCCTTCAGGTTTTCCACCGTCCGAACATAGTCCGGCAGCTCGTCCACGCGCATGCGCATGCCGGAATGGTATTCTTTGGGAAACGGATAAGGGGTATGATCGGAGAATCCCAGGATCTTCAGCCCCTTTTCGATTGCCCGTTCAACATACTCTTTCTCGGTGCCTGTGGCGTGGTTGCACCGATAGGTATGGGTGTGATAATTTGCGTACATCTGTACATCTTCCTTCTGCTTAACTATTGTCACTGCAATTATACACCATTTTCAGCAAAAGGCGATCACAGCCCATAATTTTCCAGACTGAAATCCCGTACAAAATCCAGGAATACGTCTTTGGGAAGAGGACGGGAGAAGAAATAACCCTGTAGCAGATCGCAGCCCAGAGCCTCTACCATATCCTTCTGGCGCTTGGTCTCTACGCCTTCCATCAGCACCTCGAAGTCCATCTCCTTCAGCATACGGATACTGTTACGCAGGATAACATCCGCCTTCCTGTCCCGATCTGCCTTATAGAGAATGCTTTTATCCAGCTTTATGATGTCGAAGTTCATTTCGAACATGTAAGTAAAGTTGGAATATCCCGTACCGTAATCATCCAGGGAGAAACCAAAACCGATCTCCCGAAGCCGCTTCATGGTACTCAGCAGCATATCCGGATTGTTCACCGCAGCGGATTCCGTGATCTCCAGGTTGATGTATTTCGCATCCACATGGTAATCCTCCAGCACCTTCTTAAAGCTCTCTGCCAGCTCCGAATTCATACACTGGAGGGTGGACAGATTCACTTCAATATAGTCCAGGCCCAGGGCATCCATATCAACGGAGGTGATCATCTCACACACCTGGGAAAATACCTGCACACCCATCTCCACGATCATGCCGTTGCGCTCCGCGATGGGAATAAACTCATCCGGCGGCACGAACCCGATCTCATCATCAAACAGACGCACCAAGGCTTCCGCCGAGCAGATCTTCTGCTTTTCCTTATGGTAGATGGGCTGATAGTAGATCTTAAAACCGTT
>JAIKYN010000355.1 GCA_024683155.1 Lachnospiraceae bacterium
TTTTCAGGGTTGCATTACTGTTTATATGTCAATGTGCATTTGCCGAAAGGCCTTGACCTCTCTGCTGTTTCGTCGCTTCCGGTGAAGCAATCTCATCGGCGCAACGTTGTTATACTATCACAACGATTTTGGTGCGTCAAGAGATTTTAAAATCTTTTTTCAAAAATTTTCAATTGCCGGAATGACGGCTCACTGCCTATCGTTTTAGGCGGTGGACTTTTATTATAGCATTCTCAAAATCTATGCGTCAACACTGATTTTGAATTGCTACAGATGGCTTATGCATAAAAAAAGAACCTCAATCACTTAAGGTTCTTTTCAGCATAATTTATATGCCAGCGGAGAAAGAGGGATTTGAACCCTCGCGCCGCGTTAACGACCTACACCCTTAGCAGGGGCGCCTCTTCGACCTCTTGAGTATTTCTCCATTCGAATTGACCACTACCAATATGGTTTTTTCAGTGCAAGCACTATTATACTCGACCCTTTCGGGCATTGTCAATTACTTTTCTTAAAAGTTAAAATCCCCTGTTCATGCCTGTTTTCAGGGCTCTTTATACTGTTCCGGAGCAGTCTCGTAAAGATTGTTCCCACGGGCATCCATTACTACGATCACGGGAAAGTTTTTGATCTCCAGTTTACGGATGGCTTCCGTTCCCAGATCATCAAAGGCCACTACTTCCGCTTTGGTAATGGCTTTACTCAGGATCGCTCCTGCTCCGCCAATGGCCGCGAAATATACGGCTCCGTTTCGGATCACCGCATCCCGCACCTGGGGACTTCTCTTTCCTTTCCCGATCATTCCTGCCATACCAAGATCCAATAAGCGAGGCGTATACTTGTCCATACGGCTGGCTGTGGTAGGTCCTGCCGAACCGATGACCTGACCTTCCTTCGCCGGAGAGGGGCCCATATAGTAGATCACATTTCCCTGAATATCAAAGGGTAAGTCCTTGCCGGCATCCAGCAATTCCGACATTCTCTTATGTGCTGCATCCCGTGCGGTATAAACCGTGCCTGTCAGATATACAAAGTCTCCAACCTGCAACTGTGCACACGCTTCTTTTGTAAAGGGTACTATCATTTCCCTGGTCATGCTTCTCTCCAACCACAATATATTTGTGTCTTCTTTTTGAGTTTCTACTATATATAGAAGAAACTCGTTTTGTTTTTATAAGGATCGATTCTGTTTTCCTACAATACACGGCTGGCGTGGCGATTCACGTGACAACAGATGTTGATCGCCACCGGTAATCCTGCTATGTGCGTCGGATAGGTAAGAATATGAAGATCCATCGCCGTAATACGGCCTCCCAGCCCTGCAGGACCAATGCCGGTAGCATTGATCTTCTTAAGCACTTCGTCTTCCATAGCCGCTATATGGGGTAATTGGGAACGAACTTCCGAAGGGCACAACAACGCTTTCTTCGCCAGAAGGGCCGCTTTCTCAAACGTTCCGCCTACTCCTACGCCAATGACCATGGGCGGGCAGGCATTCGGGCCTGCATCCTTCACGGCGGTAAGAATGGCGTTCTTCACCCCTTCTTCCCCGTCTGCAGGTTTTAACATAAATACCCGGCTCATGTTCTCGCTGCCGAAACCTTTGGGCGCAACGGTGATCTCCACCTTGTCTCCGGGCACGATCTCATAATGAATGACCGCAGGTGTATTATCTTTGGTATTTTCCCGGATCAAAGGATCCTTTACCACTGATTTGCGCAAGTATCCTTCCACATAACCCTGGCGCACACCTTCATTTACCGCATCCTCCAGAGAGCCTCCGGTAAAGTGTACGTCCTGGCCTACGGACAAAAAAACTACCGCCATGCCCGTATCCTGACAGATGGGTATGCGGTCGTTTTCCGCTATGACCAGATTTTGCTCCAGCTGATCCAGCACCTGCTTTCCCAACGGAGATTCTTCCTTTTCCTCTGCTTTCTTAAGCAGCGCTTTCATATCCGGCGAAAGGGTCAGATTCGCCTCTATGCACATTTCTTTTAAAGCCGCCGTTAAGGCGGATACTTCGATTTCTCGCAAATTATGCCTCTATTCTTTATGGAGATTCCCTGGTTGGGGCTACTCCACGATCTGGTTTTTGATCGCTTCCAGTTCTTCCGGTGTGGATTCACCCGGATTCCATAAGATATGCTGCCCGTCATTTACATAACGAGGGATCAGGTGCAGATGGAAGTGCATCACTGTCTGGCCGGCTGCTTCGCCGTTATTCTGTACCAGATTCAATCCGTCCGCCCCGAGCTTTCGGCTCATCTGTGTTGCCATCTTCTTTGCAAGCTTCATGGCTGCTGCCGCCGTATCATCGGGAAGCTCATACAGATTGGCATAATGTTCCTTGGGCAGGATCAGGGCATGGCCTTTGGTTGCAGGGCCAAGATCCAGGATCACACGGAACTGGTCATCCTCATACAATGTCTTGGAGGGAATCTCTCCGTTGGCAATCTTACAGAAAATGCAATTGGAATCTTTCATCTTTTGACACCACCTTTATAAAAATTGAAAAATCTGATCCAGGGTGTGAAGGATCTTAAAGTCTCCCTTAACCTTCATATTGCCGCTCATAAATGCGCGCTGAAAGGTCATCCGTCCCTGGGTGATCATCTCAAAGCTCTCTTCGGAAAGCTGCAGTTCCGCCTCGATGCGATCATTCGGCGTCGTGGTACATTCCAGATTACCGTTGTTCACGGTAATAAATACCGGCGTCTTCTTCTCATCTACCGCCAGTTTAAAGGCAATACGCACACCTAGAACCGGCACATAATGCTGTTCAAAAGCCTTGATCAGTCCGTCATCATCCTCATCCACTTCTCCCATCTTGTCACGGAACAGGCAGGTCAGCTCCTGGATGTCTTCTTTCTGGCGCTGCACATAGCCATCGTCTGCGGCATACTGGGACAATTGCTCGGATTCCTGCGGGGTAAGATCCGTATCCTTGGTGCTGGATACCTTCTGCTTAACCGCCTGATTGCTGGCCGGGAAGGAGGGCATCTTCTGGTTGATGGAGCGATACAGATTCTCCGCCTTCTTCTCGATCAGACGCTTGTAATCATCATTGTTTTCAAAGGTGGAACTGTCTGCGATATAACCGCAGATACCGCTACAGGGCAGTCCTCCCAGGATCTCCCAGGCATTGGACAGATTCAGTTTACCTTCTCTTTCGCCGTAAGTGGTGGACATAACAACGGGACACATATAGATCTTCGCGATCTTCTCTTTATCTCCGTACAGCCAGCATGCATCCAAAAACTGCTGCATATAACCGCCGATCCCATACCATTCCACTGTGGTTGCCAATATGATACCGTCTGCATCCTTCAAGGTCTGGGGAAGCGTGGTTATGCTGCTTTTCATCTCACACAGCTGATAACGCTCCACCGTAACATGTAATTCTTCCAGCACCTGCTGCATGATTCCGATGACATATAAAGTAGGATCGCCGATCAAACCGCGTCCGCCGTAATAAATGTTGATCTTCATCTGAGTTGTCCTTTGCTGTGAACTTCGTTTCTCACGACATAAATTATATACGATTTAATGGGAAAGGGGAAGAATTCAGTGTATCATTAACTTATGGAGGGTATTTCAATGAAACTTACGCAATCTGATTTATCTGCTTTACAGCTTCCTCCCGTGGTGAAGGATGATATCTCGTGGGATGTGCGCCGCACGGAACTGGTCAGGATGATCCACGAGGAATATATGGGGGATCTTCCGGACAAAAAGAGCCTGACCGTTTCTTACGAGATCACCGATGATTATCCCCACTGGTACGGAGATAAAGCCACCAGGAGCATCCTTCATGTAAATGTGGCCCACGGAGCTGCCTCTCACAGCTTTCCCGTTCAGGTGATCCTGCCGAAAAAAGACCATATTCCGGTCTTCTTACATCTGGCCTTCGAAAACCTGGATCCCTTCTGCGGAGAAGAGATCATTGACCACGGCTATGGTATGGTAAAAGTCTGCTATACCGATATTGAACCGGATGATCAGAAGGATAACCACACCGGCTTTGCCGCTTTGATGGATAAAGATGCTCCTCACCGCTGGGGAAAATTCGGATGCTGGGCCTTTGCCGCATCCTTGATCCTGGACGGCCTTTCCGGTTATCCGCAGATCGATCCTGCCCGGGTAGCCGTTGTGGGACATTCCCGTCTTGCCATGACCGCTCTTTATGCAGGCCTCACAGAGCCTCGTTTTTCCCTGATCGGTGCCATTAATTCCGGTGCCCTGCACAGAGGAACTTCTGCGGAAACCTTTGAAGATCTCTCCAGGGAATACACCAAATATTGGTTTACCGGGTCCCTGTTTGAGAAATATCACAGTGAAACAGAACTTCCTTTTGATAATCATTTTCTGACAGCCCTTTGCGCCCCTCGCCATGTGTATCTTTCCGCCGCATCTCTGGATGAATGGTGCGATCCCAAAGCTATGGCTTACGGCGGCCTCGCTGCATCTCCTGCCTATGAAGCTCTGGGAAAGAAAGGGCTCATCCTTCCGGAAACCGTAGAAGAAAATGTGCTGTATGATGCCGGCGACATTTCCTACTATGATCGAACCGGCACCCATTATTTCGGCCGGGATGATCTGCTGAACATGATAAAGATCCGGGATGAGCGAGGAATCTGAATACCCGGAACTATGGACCGGTCATAACCGGCAAACCTGCGCACATTTCGAAAATACAGGCTATGAACAAAAACACAAACAGCCCCGGTTTCCCGGGGCTGCCTGCGTTTTTTAGTATCATTATGAGAGAATCTATGATAAATCCACTTTAAAAATGGATCATCAAGCGTAACTTGCCCTTAAAAGGAACGTAGTCCTTCCGATCTGAATCTCATCGGAAAGATCCAGTGTCCGTTCCTCATGGGGCTCCAAGGCGATCCCGTTGACAAAGGTCTGATTTAAAGATCCCAGATCTGTCACCGTCACATCGCCTTTTTCATTTTTACCAAAGCGGGCATGCAGTCTGCTGACCGAAGGGTCGGACACCACATAATCCGAAACTGCCGTGCTTTTTCCCACCTGAAAAGGAAATTTATTCAGAGCGATCCGCTCTTCTTCTCCATCCTCCAGGCCCAGAAGGTAATACTTCTTTTGCTGATTTGCACCGAGGAATACCGTTTTTTCCTCTTCTTTCGCTTCCCCCAGTGCTTCCATTGCTTCTTCCTGAACCGCCAGGCGAGCCAGGCGGAGTTTTTCTCTTGTCAGTGCTTCCTGCTCAGCATCTTCTCTTTTCTTCGTAACAAGATAACGTCCCAGGAAATATAAGGCAGTCATTCCTGCCACCATGATCGCCGGCAAAAGGATCTGCTCCGTAAGGGTCAGTGCAAACATCCACCGGACCCCTGCATAAATGGCTCCTCCAAGAATAAGAAACAGGAGCCATCCATATTTCATAAAATGTACCGTCCATGTCGATTCCTCTACCAGCTTCTCTTCCGAAAGAAGTTTTGTCTCATCTGTTGTACGGGCAGATATCCATTCTGCAGTTTCTCCACTTCCGGTTTTTCTTTCTCCGGTCCTTCGCCCATCTCGGTATGGCTCTGCCGGATCAAAGTCTTCTTCTCTTTCTCCCTCTTCATAAAAAATATCCTTTCTCCAATCCTCATCTGTGTCCGCTTTTCGTACGGTACCGGATCGTTCCGACTGGCCGGCCCTTTTTTCCAGAAGTACGGTCAGGTCGGCCCCCTTTGTCCACACATCTTCATACATTTCATATGCTTTTTCCACAAGCTCCGGCCGGTTATGGTCGATCCGCTGTACCAGAAATTCTGTCAGCTTTTTTAATGCCGTCTCTGTATCTTCTGCTTCTTCCGGAAGATATAAAAACCGGAATTCTTTCAGACTCAGAGAATAATAGATTGCCTCCGGATCCAGGTGGATCCCTGCAGCATCCAGGAGATATGCCTCCAGCTCTTCTCTTGCCTTCCTTAACTGCTCAAACAATTCCTCCAGCATATCCGCAGAAAGATTCATGGACGCACAGATGTCTGCCAGGGAATTCATGGCCGTCACGTCATAATAGATCCTTTCCTCTCCGTCCAGCACCCGGCTTTCGTTTTTTAACAGAAAGCGAAACTCATTTTCCTGCATCATCCGCATTGCAAAATTACTGCCTTGTTGCGATCCGGGTAGCACCATATAAGTTCGATTGACTTCTCTTACATATTTTCTATTCATCCGATTCTCCTGCCTGTTCCAGTACTTGTTTTAATTTTTCCAGTCGGCGTATATTACGAATGGAATTTACCGGATCGAAGATCCGTATCTTTTTTTCATCTTTTAATCCGCTGCCGGTAACGGACATATTCCGAAAGGCAGCAATGATATTGGAAGGTTGTACATATCCGTACTCTCTTACCATCTCCACATGATCTCCTATGATCTCAACCTGAAAACCATGGCTGTTAAGCAGAAGATGCTCCCCGGGAAAGGTTTCTTCCCTTTCCCTTAGGGCCTCCTCCAGATCAGGACCAAACCCTTTTCCCGTGGTTGCCAGTACTTCCAGACGGATACTTTCCTGATCAAACATACAACGGTCATAGATGGAAATACTTAAGGTAAGCATGAGAAAGATCAGGGCAAACAAAAAAGGCATTAACATGGCCGATTCTACCGTAACAGAACCTTCCAGTCCCTTTGAAAGCCATTTTTTCATAGTACA
The DNA here is from genome assembly GCA_024683155.1 of Lachnospiraceae bacterium. Lineage (GTDB taxonomy): Bacteria > Bacillota > Clostridia > Lachnospirales > Lachnospiraceae > JAILDL01. The sequence continues at coordinate 6,683 of JAIKYN010000355.1, forward strand.
TTCACCCACAGATTATCCATTCCGGAAAGGATCCCGGCGTAAGCACCGCAAAGATACAAGGCCCAGGAACAGAACAGTCCGGGGTAAAATGGTATAGGCTCTCCCGAAGTCTTTTTCCCCATCAAAAGAAGAATCCCTGCCATACAAAGAGAGAGCAGAGATGCTCCTGATAAGATCAGCAATGTACTTGCAGTTCCAAGTAGCAGGGAGAGGATCAGTACCGCCATCACATCACCCATACCGATTCCCTTTTTCGTCAGAATGCGCAGTGTCCATAGAAAAACGGCAGGAAGCAGCCGGTATAATACATCCCACATGCCGCATCCCCTTATTCCCACCAGGATCAGCGCTGCTGCCATAGCCGGCAGGATCACTGCATAGGGTATTTTTCGATTTTTAAAATCACTGAAGGCTCCCACTCCAAGAAAGAGCCCCGA
>JAIKYN010000361.1 GCA_024683155.1 Lachnospiraceae bacterium
CTTTCTGCGATCTGCACCGTATCATCCGTGGACTTTCCGTCAATGATGATATATTCCCTGGGCGGATAGGTCTGCTTCAGCACCGATTCAATGGTGGTTCTTATGGTTTTCGCCGATTCATAGCTTACGGTTATAACACTGACCGAAGGAAGTCCCATTATGCTTTCCCCTCCGAACGGCGAACCGACGTTCCAAAATCCACCTTCTGGTAATCGATTCCCTGCACCTTACTTGCAGCTGCATCATAAACCATGGTCCCGAACACTTTATTAAATACCGGATGGAAGAACGCTCCTATGCGGGCAAAGCCTCCAAGCCCCGGGATCAACCGGATGGTTTTTCCGTTCACTTCCGCTATGGAACGGACCATTTCCGAGGTATTTACATATGCTTCGTTCTGGGGAAGGAACACACCTTCCTTCTCCTGCAGGATGATCTGTGCCAGTAGCTCTGTCAGATTTTCGATATACAGCATGCTCCGTTCATTGGCGATCCTGGGGAATACAGGCATCTTTCTGGCAAAGGAAGCCATTTTCTTATAATTGCCCTTACACCCCGGCCCATAGATAAACGGAGGCCGCACAATGGCGATATGAAAGGCGTCATCCTGTAATTCCTTTAGTTTTCCTTCCGCCCGAAGCTTGCTCTCGCCGTAGAAATTGGCAGGCGCCGGCTCTGTTTCTGCCGTAATGGTTTTACGCTTTCCTACCGGTGCAGCATCGCCGTACACGATCATACTGCTTAAAAATACAAACTGACCCACTCCTTCTGCCTTTGCCTTTGCGGCAGCCGAATGTGTCAGCTTGGTGTTTACTGCAAAATACTGGTTCTGTGTTGCTTCATCCGCATTTTGAATATCCACATGAGCAATCCCTGCTACATGGAGGATCGCATCATAATTGCTCCAGTCTTCCTCTTCCCAGGAATTCTCCCGAAGAGAAGTCTTGGAGATCGTAAGCGTATCCCCGTAATGTTCCTTCACATAACGTTCAAAGGAATTACCGATATAACTGTTAATACCTGTGATCAGTACCTGTTTAGCCATCTTTATCCGTCCTATGGTTCGTCCTTATGTATAGTGCCGGTTCCCCCTTCAACTACGCCTTTTCCTCCCAGCACACTGGAAAAGGTTCCGAAAAAGCATCTCAGGTCAAAGGCAAAGCCAAGACGTTTTACATATTCTCCGTCCAAAGCCGCTTTTACCGGGATCTCCAATTCATCCCGCCCGTTGATCTGGGCCCATCCGGTCAGTCCCGGAACCACATCGTTGGCCCCGTATTTATCCCGTTCTTCCAGAAGATCGTATTGATTCCACAAAGCCGGCCTGGGACCTACAAAGGACATTTCCCCTTTCAGAATGTTAAAGAGCTGGGGAAGCTCATCCAGACTGCTTTTTCGAAGGAATTTCCCGATCTTTGTAATATACTGATCCGGATCCGCCAGCATGTGGGTGGGCATGTCCTTCGGCGTATCGATGCGCATGGTACGGTATTTTAAGATCTCAAAATGCTTCTTGTGAAGTCCCACCCGCTTTTGCCGGAAAAATACCGGCCCTTTGCTGGTACATTTGACCAGCAGCGATAAGATCAGCAGCAGTGGGGATAAAAGAATGATACAAACAAAAGAAAGAAGGAGATCCAATATACGCTTTATCACCTTCTGATAGAACATTGGCATTCACCTTCCTTCTTGTCGGATTCTTATTTTTTATATTGATAGGTGGGCACGATGGCCTGCACCAGCGGCCTTATATCGCTCAGTTCGTTCCTGGATGCCACCTCCAGCTGTTGGAGATCTGCCAGGAACTGTTCCTCATTGAATTCAATGGGCTTTCCGATGTGGATCATATGGTTGGCAGTCTCTTTCATGCCTTCTTCTTTCATCAGCATCTCTTCGTACAGCTTTTCCCCCGGACGAAGCCCTGTGAAGGTGATCATGATATCTTCATTAGGCACATAGCCCGATAACTTGATAAGATTCACCGCCAGATCGTAGATCTTCACCGGTTCTCCCATATCCAGCACGAAGATCTCGCCACCCCTGGCGTAAGCCCCTGCCTGCAGCACCAATGACACTGCTTCCGGGATGGTCATGAAATACCGGATGATGTTGGGGTCGGTTACCGTAACCGGTCCGCCCTGTGCGATCTGCTTCTTAAACAGAGGGATCACACTGCCGTTACTTCCCAGCACGTTCCCGAAGCGTACCGCTACGAATTCTGTATCGTATTTATTGTTCAGGGTCTGTATGATCATCTCACAGATCCGCTTGGAAGCTCCCATGATATTGGTGGGGTTTACCGCCTTATCCGTTGAGATCATCACAAACCGCTTAACACCGTTCTTACCGGCAGCATTGGCTGTCTTATAGGTTCCGAATACGTTATTCTTAATGGCTTCATGAGGGCTGTCCTCCATAAGAGGCACATGTTTATGAGCCGCCGCATGATATACGATATCCGGCTTGTAGGTTGCAAAGATATATTCCATACGGGCCGTATTTCGAACCGACGCGATCAGCACCGTCAGCTGGATGTCCGGATGATCATGCTTTAATTCCTGCTGAATATCGTACACACTGTTTTCGTAGATATCCACAATGATCAGATGCTTGGGCTGATGCCTTGCGATCTGCCGGCAAAGCTCGCTTCCGATGGAACCGCCGCCTCCTGTGACCAGCACCGTCTTATTTTGTACATAGCCCAGGATGGAATTAAGGTCTACCGCTACCGGATCTCTTCCCAATAAGTCTTCTACTTCTACATCTCGCAGCTTACTGACAGAGATCTCATTATTTACCAGCTGATACATCCCCGGCAGAGTCTGCAGCTTACAATTGGTCTCCTGACAGATGGCCAGAATCTCACTGCGCACCTTACGGGATACCGCCGGCATGGAGATGATGATCTCATCGATATCATACTTTTCTGCCAGATGCACGATATCATTCCGGGTACCGCATACTTTGACACCCTGAATGTAACGTCCCTGCTTATTGGCATCATCATCCACGATACATTTCACCGTCATATGGACGAAATCACTGTTCAGGATCTCTTT
>JAIKYN010000035.1 GCA_024683155.1 Lachnospiraceae bacterium
CATGCTGCATTTTAAGGAGTATTACCCTTTGGCAAAGCAGGTGATCCTTAATGTGAATTACCGCTGCGCCGGTAATATCCTGGAGGTGGCTGCTGCCTTGATCCGGGAAAATAAGAACCGTTTTGCCAAGGACCCGGAAGCTTTCCGGGAGGCGGGAGAGAGGGTGGAACTCATCCATACCAAAGAGCGTTCGGAAGAGTATGAGATCCTCATCCGCTCCATTAAAGAACAGATGAAACAAGGTATATCCATTACCGATATGGCCATTTTATACCGGAAATCCGCGGACATGGAAGGCATGCTGCGGGCTCTGGACCAGGCAGAGATCCCTTACCGGAAAAGGGAACTTGTAAAATGTCTGCATCAGAGCTTTATTGCGGAAGATATCCGAAGTTATGTGCGTTATATTACCGGCGATCATTCCCGCCAGGTCTTTCTTAAGATCATGAACAAACCCTTTCGCTATCTTTACCGGGATCATCTGAAGGCTGCGTCCTATGCCCCGGATAATACCCTTCTTCGTAAGTTCATCATTCACGATTCCAAAGAACAAAAACGAAATATGGCTCTGGAAAAACTGGTGCGGGATGTTGCCGTTCTAAAACGTATGCCGCCTTATCTGTTCTGCAATTATCTTCGGAAAGGTCTTGGATATGACAAATATCTGGCCGACCTTTCTGCCATGGGGCAGGATAAGACACAGGGGCAGATAAAGGAGAAGCTGCGGGAATATAAGGCGGAACTGGACCAGCTGATGGAGACGATGAAAGACTTTAGGACGTTGGAAGAGTGGCTGTCCTTTTCCCAGGAGGAAAAAGATAAGGCCGGAGAACAGAAACAGGTGATGGTGGAACAGGAAGGGATCCGCCTGATAACCTATCACAGTTCCAAGGGACTGGAATTTGATGTGGTTTTTTTACCGGATCTGAATGAAGGGGTGGTGCCCCATTCCAAAGCGATCCGGCCGGAATCTCTGGAAGAAGAGCGGCGTATGCTCTATGTTGCCATGACACGGGCAAAGAAAAAGCTGTACCTGCTTTATGCAGATACAGCTGTGGTTGGTACGGGTGATAAGGGGCATCGTCTGCTGCCCAGTCGTTTCTTAAGCGGATTGGATCAATCCAGCTCTTCGAAATCCATATTATCCAGATATTCGTCGAATGCATCGGCAGCTGCTTCGTATTCGGCGTCATCTTCAATATAGATCAGGTCCGGCTCTTCTCCGTCATTTTCCTTATATCCGTAGATCCATACGTCTCCGTCAGGGGTTTCCTTGGAATTACGGGGCAGAAGATAAATATAATCCTTGCCGTTTACTTTCAGGATACATACGATCTCGCAGGTGACGGTTCCTTCGTCCAGATCCAGGTCTACCGTGGTATTTTCTATTTCGTTCTGATTCATGGAATGACTCCTTGTGATTTTTTCTTTATCATAGCAGATATTGTCGGGAAGAACACCCATAAATTTTATCTCAATATTTAGTGGTTATCTTTATAAAACTCCTCAAAACATGGTATACTGATTTAGTTAAAGAACATGGAGGCTGTTTTGACGAATATTACCATTTCATGCGGCGATTTTTATCATCGCGGCACTTACCAGGTACAGAACGGATTTCAGATCACCCAGACCATGAAGGGGCTTGCATCCAATGGGCTGGAGTTATTTGAGTGGGATGAAACGCTGGGACTTTTGAAGGATACCCGTGCAGTCATCCTGTTTCCCGATGCCTGCAGAAGAGGCAATCTCTATGCTGTAAAGCTGTCGGGCCTTGACGGGAAGAAGGTATATGCCTACCGTTTCCTGGAAGATAATGTTCTGCGGATGGATCCTTATGCGGTGGAAGTTGCCCGTGTGGAACATAAAAAAGGGGAAAAGGAAAAATATCCCGCAACGGATACCTACGGTATTCTTCGAAAATCCTCCTATAACTGGGGAAATGATAGGCTGCCGAAGATCCCTTTTGAGGAAAGCATTTTGTACGGGATCCATGTGAAGGGCTTTACCATGGATGAAAGCGCCCATGTGAAGCATCCCGGCACCTTCAGCGGTGTGGCGCAGAAGATCCCTTATCTTAAGAAACTGGGGATCACCGGGATCGTGATGCAGCCGGTGTATGATTTTGCGCCGCTTCTGATGCGTCCTGTTTCCGGAGAGCTGACCACCAATTACTGGGGCTATACGGAAGGAAACTATTTTGCACCGAACCACCGGTTTGCCTATATGGCCGATGCGGCTTCCGAACTGAAGGATATGGTAAAGGCCTTCCATCGTAACGGCATGGAAGTCATCATGCAGCTTGGATTTCCCAAGGGCGTAGGCGCAGACTTCCTGGCAGATATTTTGTTTTACTGGAAAGAATACTTCCATATGGACGGCTTTTCCTTTGTGGGAAGCCAGATCCCGGTGGAAGAGATCATTGAGAAAGATTTTCTTGCGGATACGAAGCTGATCGCTCAGAATCTGGGAGACTATATGGACAGCTATCGCCCCGGAACAAACCGGAATCCTTATCTTGCGGAGTATCGCCTGGATTTCATGAATGTGTCCCGCAGGTTCCTTAAAGGAGACGAGGATACGGTGGCCGGGTTTATGTATCTGAACCGGCAGTGTCCGGATCATTACCATAGTATCCACTATATGGCGGATTTTAATACCTTTCGTATGATGGACCTGGTGTCTTATGAACGCAAGCACAACGAGGTCAACGGAGAAGATAATAAGGACGGAGAAAACTTTAATAACAGCTGGAACTGCGGCGCGGAAGGTGATTCCCGAAAGGCTGCGGTTAAGAAGCTTCGTCTGAAACAGCTGAAAAATGCGGCGTGTCTCTTATTCTTATCCCAGGGAACTCCTTATATTTTCATGGGAGATGAATTCGGAGATACTTCCTTTGGCAATAACAATCCTTATAATCAGGATAATGCCATCACTTATGTGGACTGGAATGCCAGAACCCGGAACCGTTCCTATGCTTCCTTCTACCGGGAGATGCTGCAACTGAAAAAAGAACTGTCGGTGCTTCATAAGGCATCTCCTTTGAAGCAATCCGATTATTCCGGGGACGGTATCCCGGAGATCTCTTATCACGGAGAGGAGCTGTGGAGACCCAATACAGACAGTTACATCCGTCATATCGGCATTCTTCTGTCGGAGAAAGATCCGGCGGTGAAAGAGAAAGCCACCTTATACTGTGCATACAATATGCATTGGGAGGAGCATGCATTTGCTCTTCCTGCATTACCGGGCAAGATGCTCTGGAAACCGGTACTTTCTACCGACGGCTGTTTGCCCCACATAGCAGAAATCTCT
>JAIKYN010000071.1 GCA_024683155.1 Lachnospiraceae bacterium
TATTCCGATATCAAGACTGGATTTACTTCCATGAACGTTAGCGAGGCGTTTTCAAGGAAAAGCTCAAGATTTAGGGCATAATGAGATGTTGATTCAAACCCTATTCTTATGTCCTCAGGTGAGGATAAAGAGTTAATAGTAGTGAGTAGTTGATCAAATCCTTCTTTATTGTTTTTAAAAGTGAATTTAGCAACTACAGATTGATCAGCTGCAGCTATAATGCAGCAATCATGTTTGTACTTGGAAATATCAATTCCAGCAAAGTACATAGACATTAGTTGAAACCTCCTGATTATTATAGTTGGCACTGTTGTCTACCACAGAGAGATCGACTGTGTAATCACGTAAATCTAAACGTCAAGCGTTAACAAACTAATTACCAGTATTAGACGAAAAGCTGTGGTCTGAGTCACCTCGTACCAGTCAAAGCTGTAATTATATAGAAACAGATCCACAGTGCCTAAATAAATATATCAGAAAAGGATTAGAAATAGCCCAGAGAACCTGGGAGAAAGGAATAATCCAATCACCTTTCTAACATGATTGGATTATACGTGTTATATGATGCCAAACATGCACAGCGGAAGTACGAGAAACATCTGAGCGAATCCCGAAGAGGTGTCTCGCTCACGGTCGAAGAACTGGCCGCACTGGACGAGTTGATCACGCCTCTTGTGCTGAAAGGTCAGCCTCTCAGTCACATATTTGCAACGCACAAGGATGAGATACCCTGCTGCAGAAGGACGCTTTACAATTACTTCGACAAACGGGTTCTGACGGCCAAAAACATCGATCTTCCCAGAAGGGTACGGTACAGGAAACGTAAGGTAAAGAAAGAACCATCCGACAAGATTCTGAATGGTGCATTCCGAAACGGGCGTACATACAAAGACTTTGAACGCTATATGGAGAACCATCCGGACCTGGATGTCGTGGAGCTCGATACGGTCTTAGGAAGGCAGGGAACCAAGCGACGATTACTCACAATGCTTTTCCGTAAGTCCCATTTTATGCTGGTATTTCTTATTCCGGATGGGAAACAGGAAAGCGTGATACGGGTACTGGACGATCTGACACAGAAGCTGACGCTTCCCGTGTTCCAACAGTATTTCCCGGTCATCCTGACCGACAACGGTTCAGAGTTTAAGCTGCCTGACCGTATGGAGAAGACCGTTGACGGTAAAAATCGGACACGCGTGTTCTACTGTGATCCGTTTATATCAGGACAAAAGGGACGATTGGAAAAGAACCATGAGTTCATCCGATATGTAATTCCTAAAGGAAAGAGCCTTGCGAAGTACACGCAGTACGACATCGACTTAATGACAAGCCACATCAACAGTACTGCACGTGACGGACTCAATGGAAAGACTCCATTTGATATGGCAGAACTACTTTTAGACAAAAGAATACCGGCCATAGCAGGCCAATTCAAAGTCTCGCCAGACGAGGTCATGCTAAAGCCGGAACTCATTAATCGATAAGTTTTAAACAGACAGGTAACCACTCAAAATGCATCAAGAAAAAGCACAAGGCGAGTGGAATTTAGTTTTTCTCAATCCTGTCCAGTCGTCTGTTTGTCGTGGAAACAAACAGATCGGCTACAACGGATTTTAGCATAGTTCGGCCTATAAATAAAGCCAAAAACTTGGGTAAAAATCGATTTCAGGTGGATAAGATGCTACAAAATGGAATTTAGTTTTTCATTCAAGCGAAACCAATTGTCAAACCGGCTTCTTGTATAAGGGAATCGTAAAAGGAAAACAATGGGACTGAGACTGATCTATGGGGCTTCGGGCTCCGGCAAAAGCAAATATTTACAGCAGGACATGATCCGCAGGGCCATGGAGGCACCGGACAAGCAATTTATCTACATCGTACCGGACCAGTTTACCATGCAGACCCAGAAGGATCTGGCAGAGGCGCATCCCAATAAGGGCATCATGAACATTGACGTCCTTAGTTTCGGTCGCCTTTCTTACCGTATTCTGGAGGAAACGGGGCGCTCCCAGGTGCCGGTCCTGGACGATACAGGTAAGAATCTGCTTCTGCGGCAGGTGGCAGTGGAGAATCGGGAGAGGCTTACGGTGCTGCAGGCATACATTGACCGCCAGGGCTATATCCATGAGGCAAAGTCTGCCATTTCCGAGTTTATGCAGTACGGCATCGGTGTGGAGGATATGCCCCGTCTCATTGAAGCAGCAAGAACCCATCCCATGTTGCAACACAAGCTGGAAGATCTGCAGATCCTGTATGATGCCTTTCGGAAGCGGATTGGTGAGGAATATCTGACCAAGGAGACCACCCTGGATCTTCTGGCAGAATCCGTGCCTACCTCGGAATTTTGTAAGGGCAGTGTCATCGTATTTGACGGATTTACCGGCTTTACCCCCATTCAGGATCAGGTGATCCGGCAGCTTCTGAAAGTGGCGGAGCAGGTCAGCTTTTCCATTTTGGAAGATGTATCCGGCAAAGCAGCGGAAGACTCCGGGGCAGGTGCCCTTGGGCGTCAGAAGTTGTTTGCACTTAGCGAGAAGACGGCCGGGAAGCTTAAGAACCTGGCACAGCAGGCACAGGTTACGGTGGAAGATGCCGTGTACCTGTCCGAAGCAGACTGCCCTCGTTTCACCCATAGTAAGGAAATTGCACACCTGGAGAAGAATCTGTTCCGTTATCCGTATCACTGTTATACCGGGGAAACGGCAGGCTCTCTTCATCTGGCGGAAGTGACCGATCCCCGCAGGGAAGTGCAGTATGTAGCCCGGGAGATCCGAAGGCTTTTGCGGGAGGAAGATGTATGCTTCCGGGATATCGCGGTGATAACCGGCGATCTGGCTTCTTACGCGTCCCAGGTGAAGACCCTGTTTCCCCAATACGATATCCCGTTTTATCTGGATGAGACCCGGGGGATCCGTCTGAATCCCATTACGGAATTCATTCGAAGTGCCCTGCTGATCCTGATCCGGGATTTTGAAGCGGACAGCGTGTTTCATTTCCTTAAGAGCGGTATGACGGATATGGATCGCTCCGATGTGGAACTTCTGGAAGTCTATGTAAAAGCCCTGGGGATCCGGGGGAAGAAGCGATATAGCGAACCTTTCCGTATCCTGCCAAGCAATATGAAGTCCGGAGCAGAGGAACAGGATACTTCTCTTTTAACCCGTTTAAATCAGATCCGCAGCCGATTCATGGAAGGACTGGATCTTTTGCTGAACATGGGAGAGACGGCAGGTGAGAAGGCCACCGCTTTATATAACCTTCTGGTTGCCTGCCAGGTACAGAATAAACTGCAGAAATATGAGACCGCCTTTGAAGAAGCGGGCGATCTGGCCAAAGCCAAGGAATATGACCAGATCTATCGTTATGTATGCGATCTGTTGTCCCAGGTAGCGGAACTGTTAGGAGGAACCCGGGTGGATCTTCGGGAATTCGCCGCTTTACTGGATGCAGGCTTTTCCGAGATCAAAGTAGGGACTATTCCCATCAGCGTGGACCGGATCCAGATCGGTGATATGGAGAGGACCCGTTTAAAACAGGTCAAGTACCTGTTTCTGCTGGGAGCAAACGACGGAAATATCCCGAAGAAGAACAACAAGGGCGGGATCCTGTCCGATATCGACCGGGAGTATCTGAGCCGTTCCGGTATGGAGCTGGCGCCTACGCCCAGAGAACAGATGGAGACCCAGCGTCTGTATCTGTATATGAATATGACCAAACCATCCCATCGGCTGTATGTATCTTATGTACGTACGTCCGGGAACGGTACGACCATGCGTCCTTCCTATCTCATTGATGTGATCCGCAGGCTGTATCCCGATCTTAAGATCGAGTTTCCGGAACAGAAGGAAGAGCTGTGGCAGCTGGAAACGGGAAAAGAAGGAACCCAGGTACTGGCACAGAAGCTGCGGGATTATGCTTCAGGCCTCTTAACGGACGAAGAGAAGGAGAATGTGCTGGGACTTACCTCGTTCTATGCACAGGAGGATGTACTGGAGGAACTGCTGAAAGCGGCGTTCATTTCCTATGAAGAACATCCACTGGGCAGGGAACTGGCGGAGAAGCTCTACGGAAAGGTACTGATGCATTCCGTCAGCCGTCTGGAGAAGTATGCATCCTGTGCCTATGCCCATTTCCTTAAATACGGAATGGGCCTGAAGGAGACAGAGGAGTTCTCACTGGAAAAGCGGGATATGGGTACCTTATACCATGAGACTCTGGCAGCCTTTTCAAAGGCCCTGGCAGGGGCAGGAGAGACCTGGTTTACGGTGGACGATAAGAACAAGGATAAACTGTTGAACGAGGCCATAGAGGCCGTTACGGCATCCTATGGAGGGGGGATTCTCTATGATACTGCCGCAAACCAGTATGAACTGCAAAAGCTTCACCGCGTACTGAGACGGAATGTGGACGTTCTGCAGTATCAGGTGAAGAAAGGCTCCTTTGAACCCACCTACTATGAACTTCCTTTTAATGATAAAGATGCCACCTTTGATCTGGGAGACGGTGCACAGATCCGTCTGACCGGCCGGATCGACCGTATTGATACGGCCATGGCAGATTCCCGGGAATATGTGAAGGTCATTGATTATAAAAGCGGTAACCGGACACTGGATCTGGCCCAGGTCAATTATGACCTGCAGATGCAGCTGGTACTGTACCTGAATGCAGCGCTGGAGATGGAAAAGGATCATAACAAAGACAAAGAGGTCCTTCCTGCCGGTCTGTATTATTATCATATTGATGATCCCTTCCTGGAGATGGAAGAGGAACTTCCGGAAGAAGAGAAGAAAGCCAAAGAACTGGCACAGTTCCGGATGAACGGAGTAACCAATGCAGATGAAGAAGTACTGCGTCTGATCGATCCCGATACAGCCACCCAAAGTGATGTGGTAAATGTAAAACGTAAAAAAGACGGCGATTTTGCTTCCGGAACCGATGTGCTTACCAAAGAACAGTTTGATCTGGTATGTAAGTTCGTACGCAAGCGGATCCCTGAGATCGGCAAGGAGATGCTGGATGGAAAGATCGCGTTAAATCCCTATGAATACGATCAGCAAAGTGGTTGCGATTATTGTCCCTATAAAGCCATCTGCGGCTTTGACGAAGGCATCCGCGGCTGTGAGAAGCGCAGCCTGGTCAAATTAAAGGCAGAAGATGCCCTGGAAGAAATGAAGCACAGATTAGACGGAGAATCACATGAGTGAGATGAAATTCACAGAGGATCAGCAGAAAGTCATTGATCTGCATCAGCGGAATATCCTGGTGTCCGCTGCTGCAGGAAGTGGTAAGACAGCGGTCCTGGTAGAGCGGATCATACAGATGGTATCGGATGGGGAACATCCGGTGGATATTGACCGGCTGCTGGTGGTTACCTTCACCAAGGCTGCTGCAGCAGAGATGCGGGAGAGGATCAGTGCGGCCATTTCTGCCAGATTACAGGAAGAGGCGGACAATGACCACTTACAACGACAGGCAACCCTGATCCATAACGCCCAGATCACCACCATTGACAGTTTCTGTATGTATGTGGTGCGGAATCATTTTGAAGCCATCGGTCTGGATCCGGATTTTCGTACCTGCGCCGAGGGAGAAAAACAGCTGCTCATGGAAAATGCCATGGAAGAGCTGTTGGAACGTAAATACGAAGAGAAAGACCCTGTGTTCCTAAAACTGGTGGACTGCTACGGCTCCGATTCCCAACGAGGTCTTTCGGCTCTGATCCGTCAGGTGGCGGAGTATGCCTTAAGCTATCCCTGGCCGGAACAGTGGCTGGAGGAACATCGACAGGATTATCACCTGGAAAGCGTTGAAGCATTAAAGAAAAGTGACTGGTACCTGCTGTTTGGATCCTATGTACGCAGTATTCTGGGAGACATACGGGACGAGTATAAGGAACTGTTGGCCTTAACGCAGGAACCGGATGGACCTTATATGTATGGGCCTATGGTGGAATCCGAACTGGAACAGCTGGAGAAGATCCTGGAAGCAGAGGATATGGATCAGCTGGGGCAGAGATTTATGGCGCTTAATTTTGAAAGATTAAGCACGAAGAAGGATGACACCGTTGATGAAGCAAAGAAGCAGCGGATCAAAAACTACCGCTCGGATCTGAAAGAAAAAGTCATTAAGCCTTTTACGAAGAAGTATTTTACGCATTCCGCAGAGGAACAGCTAAAGCGTATGAAAGAGCTGGCACCTCTGGCAGATGCGTTCCTGGGGGTATGCAAAGAATATCTCCGGACCTTTTCTGCCCTTAAGAGAGATAAGAATATCATTGATTTTACGGATATGGAGCATCTGGCACTGGAGATCCTTACTACCCAAGACAGTACCGGGAAGATCGTGCCCAGTGATGTGGCCCTGGAACTGCGGGATTACTATGAGGAGATCCTCATTGATGAATATCAGGATTCCAATCTGGTGCAGGAGGTTCTGCTTTCCAGTATCTCACGGGAAGGGATCGGAGCTCCCAACCGGTTTATGGTGGGGGATGTAAAGCAGAGTATCTACCGTTTCCGAATGGCAAGACCGGAGCTGTTCATGGAAAAATACGAGGCATATCCTGTCACCGACGGGTTGTATCAGAGGATCAACCTGGCGAAAAATTTCCGCAGCCGCAGCGAAGTGCTGGATGTGGTCAATGCCCTGTTTTATCAGCTCATGGGTAAGGATCTGGGAGGGGTGGAATATAGCGAAGAAGTAGCCCTTCACCCCGGAGCAGCCTTTAAGATGCCCAAAGACCATGCAGTAGAAGCGTTGGTGGTGGACCTTAAGGATATCAGGGAAGCCATACCCGACAGAAAAACAGGAAGCAATGATTACGCCCGTCTGGAAGCAAGAGCCATTGCCCTGCGGATCCAAAGGCTGTTAAAAGAAGAGACCGTACAGGATAAAAACGGAGAGATCCGTCCCGTTGCCTTTCGGGATATTGTGATCTTAATGCGTTCTCCCAGCGGTCTGGACAGCATTTATCAGCAGGAGCTGGCGCAGTACGGGATCCCTGTTTATATTTCCTCCAGCAAGGGATATTTTGGCACCACGGAAGTACAAAGCGTGCTGCAACTGTTAAAGTGTGTGGATAATCCCAGGAATGACATTCCTTTGTTTGGTACGCTGCATTCCTTCTTCGGAGGCTTTACCGACGGGGAACTGGCGACCCTTCAGGCAGAGCTTAGACGCAAGGGAGATACGTTGTATGATGCCCTGCTTCGGTCAAGGGATCCCCATGTGCTGGAATTTATGGCTATGCTGCGGGATCTGCAGCATAAGGAAACCTATCTGTCCATTGAAGAATTATTACAGGATATCTTAAATGAGACCGGATTTCTCCCCTATGTTACCGCTATGCCCGAAGGAGAAAAGAGAAGCGCCAATGTGCGGATGCTTCTTGAAAAAGCGGCAGAATTCGAGGAGACCAGTTTCCATGGGTTAAATCAGTTTGTCCGGTATATGGACCAGCTGGAGAAATACAACGTGGATTACGGGGAGGCGGAGACACTGGATGAAACCGCCAATGTCGTCCGGATCATGAGTATCCATAAAAGTAAGGGATTGGAGTTCCCGGTATGCTTTGTGTCGGCACTTGGTAAGAAATTCAATCGGAAGGACAGTACCGGAGCCCTGTTGACGGATATGGATCTGGGCATCGGCATGGATCTGCTGCAGCCTGATCGCCACATTAAAAGGAGCACCCTTCGTAAGGAAATGCTGGCACAGAAACTGAATATGGACTTTATGGGAGAGGAGATCCGTGTATTATACGTGGCACTTACCAGAGCCAAAGAAAAGCTGATCCTTACAGGCTTCGTGAAGGACGGGGAAAAGGAGATCCCTGCAGTTATGCCCATGGACCCCCGAAGCGGGGAAGCCGGAAAGAGACTGTCATTTTCCAAGAGACTCAATGCAGATTCCTATCTGGCGTTGCTTCTATCCGGTAGTATGCCCGGGATCGTGGATTTTCAGGTGATCACCAGTAAAGAGCTGGAAGAAGCAAAGGTAGGTCAGGTGATCATGGGAACGGAAAGTCTGTTGCAGTTACAGGATCATCTGAAAAAAGTGCGGGCCGGGGAAGTGCCTCTTGCGGTGTTACTCCCTAAAGCAGACAGCGTTCAACTGGAAGAGTTAAAGCAGCGGTTTGCCTTCACCTATCCCCATCAGGAGCTGGAGCATCTGTTTATCAAGACCTCCGTCTCGGAATTAAAACTGGCGGCGATGCCTGTTGCCCTGGAAGATGAGGGAGAAGACAAAGCCCATGCCATGTACGAGGAGAAACTGCCTGCACCTTACATTCCCCATTTTATGCAGAAAGAAGAGACTCTTGGCGGTGCGGGGGCCGGAACGGCAGTGCACCGGTTTATGGAACTGTTGCATTTTGATCAGCCCATGGAGGGACAGCTGGAACACTTCGTGGAAGAAGGCCGTATGAACCGGCAGCAGGCAGATGCGGTGAATCCCGGGAAGATTCAGGCATTTCTTGCATCGGAGCTGGGGAAACGGATGGCACAGGCCGAAAAAGAGGGACGCCTTCGGAAAGAGCAACCTTTTGTGATCAGTCTGGACAGCAGTGTGATCAATGCTTCTCCCGGGTTTGTAAAAGACCATGGTCTGTTGCCGGAAGGCGAGCGGATCCTGGTACAGGGTGTCATCGATGCCTGCTTTAAGGAAGGGGATGACTGGATCCTCATGGATTACAAGACAGACCGGGTAGAGAGTGCGGAAGAATTATCGGCAAAATACCGGGTACAGCTGGAGTTTTACAAGAAAGCACTGGAACAGCTTACCGGCAGCAAGGTAAAGGAAATGTGGCTGTATTCCTTCCGACTGGACAAAGAGATCCTTTTGTAAGAAAAACGACATTTCTAAAAAAATGAGGATTGTTCGTGAAAAAAAGGAAGAAACCTGAATCATTATTTTTTATAATAGAGGCGAGGGAGTATATACAAGGGAGGATGTATGAAGATCACATTAACTGACCGTGAAGGTAAGGAAATTTGCAGCGCATCCGGTGAGAAAACCGTAAACCTGGATGTGAAGGACCATGTATATCAGGAGGGAGATGTACTGGTATTTGATACAGAAAAAGAAGGACCGGTGACCCTGATGGTTTCACCGGATGAGACTTTACGGGAGGCAGAGCTGTATCTGACGAAGACCAGCTTTACATATCCCATTCCTGCAGGGGAAGAAAAGATGCGCTTTTCCCCCAATGCTTTTGCGGGTGCGAAGCATCTGGTAACCATGCGGGAGCCTTTAAAGGAGGAGATCCATTATCCCCGGAATCTGTCCTTGAATCCTATGGATCAGCACGACAGTGAGGGGATCTATCCCCATGTGAGCGCTTCTGCGGAAACCAGAGGAGAATTTGTATTCCATGCACGGAATGTCATTGACGGTGTTACAGCCAATGCGGGACACGGAGAATGGCCCTACCTTTCCTGGGGGGTGAATCTGGATCCTACGGCGAAGATGCGGGTGGATTTCGGCCGTCCCATAGTGACCAATCTGATTGCCATGCGGATCCGTGCGGATTTTCCCCATGACAGCTTTTGGACCAAAGCGGAGGTATATTTCTCCGACGGAACCCACATGCCCTGGGAATTAAAAAAGACGGGAGAGGAGCAGCTGCTTTATTTCGCAGATAAAGAGACCACCTTCATCGAATTACAGAATCTGGTTAAATCTCCTGACAGCTCCACCTTCCCGGCTTTAAGTTGCTTAAGAGTATTCGGTATTACAAAAGAATGATCATACTTCTCTAGCCATTCTGGTGATGCGCTCCAGCCCCTTGGTTACAGGGGGAATAAAGAGCACGATAACGGTAAGAGCGGCTTCGGAAGCAAGATAGATCCCGTTGTAGGCCAAGGAATAAACCGGAGCACTCATACCCCAATCGGCTGCATAGGATCCGAAGAAGATCATACCGGATAAGAATGCAAAGAAGTAACGGCCAAGGACACCTGCCAGGTAGCCTTTCAGCATACCGTAACGGCTCTTGGAGAAGAGACCGGAAATACCTAAGGCACCGAAGGCAAGAATGTAATCACACAGCATCTGAGGAACACTGATGATGTAGGGATCAATGATCAGCTGCAGGAAACCATAGGCAATGGCAGCCGTCAGACCGACCCGAAGTCCGTACCAGTAACCGATGATGGTGATGAAGAACATGCTGAATAAAGTGATGGAACCACCCATAGGGAAGTGAACCAGCTTTAAGAAACTGGTAACAACAGCCAGGGCGATGGCCATGGCAGAAAATACCAGCTGTTTGGTGGATACCTTCTTCTCGGAGTTAATGGAACCGGATACGAACATGGTTCCCAGCAGGATCAGAAGCATGATCACGATCAGTGCTGCATACCCTGCACCGGTGAGCTGGTAGTAATTACCCCAATCAGGGTCTTCGATGAGTTGAACAAAAACAGACATAAAAAAACCTCCTTGCAGATTGCTGGGAGGGAACAAACTGTTGCTTCCTTACGCCGGCATTATCCGGTTCAAGTAATGAGGGTCAGATTCAGAAGAATCGTCTCAGCAGGTGCTCCCCTAGCAAAAAACATTATGTATTTTTGTAACATGAACTTTCTTGAAAAGTGCATGTCCGTGAATTAATATAATAACTATCCGAAAAAAAGTCAACCGCATTTCCGTATTTGACTTGCTCTGACGTCGCAGAGTTTTAAGGAAACATACAAAGGGGAATCTATCAGATGGGGGAACAGGAACTAAAATGGAATGACCTGGGCTTTGGCAAAATGTTTTTTGACATTGTAATGCCGTTTTTAGCCTATTATCTGATCCATTCGGCATGCTATTCGCTGATCGATCATCTCCTGAACCATGTGGGATACGAGGGAGGATTATCCGCCATCCCGGCGGGATGGGCCACATGCCTCAACGGTGTCAGCATGGTAGTGGGAGGAGTAGCACTGCTGTTTTTCTTAAAACAGGATGATCT
>JAIKYN010000140.1 GCA_024683155.1 Lachnospiraceae bacterium
AGCTCTTCGATCTGGCCAATGACATTGAGAAACACCGGGAGAAATACTCTCATCTCTGTGACGGCAAGAAACTTGCCACCTGTTTTTATGAACCCAGTACCAGAACCAGACTTTCCTTTGAAGCCGCTATGATGAATCTTGGCGGCAATGTTCTTGGTTTTTCCGAAGCCGCTTCCTCTTCCGCAGCGAAGGGTGAGAGCGTATCTGATACCATTCGTGTTATTTCCTGTTATGCTGATATATGTGCCATGCGTCATCCCAAAGAAGGAGCGCCGCTGGTTGCATCCACTCATTCTTCCATTCCTGTTATCAATGCCGGTGACGGTGGTCATCAACATCCTACTCAGACACTTACCGATCTCCTTACCATTCGTTCTTTAAAAGGTCGACTTGGATATTTCACCATTGGTCTTTGCGGAGACTTAAAGTTCGGCCGGACCGTTCATTCTTTGATCAATGCACTCTCCCGATATGATGGCATCAAGTTCATCTTCATTTCACCGGAAGAGCTTCGTGTTCCCGATTACATCACCGAATTCCTTCGTGAAAAGAATATTCCTTATGAAGAACAGATCCGTCTGGAAAATGTTATGCCGAAACTGGATCTCTTATACATGACCCGTGTGCAGAGAGAACGTTTCTTCAACGAGGAAGATTACGTAAGATTGAAGAACTTCTATGTACTGGATAAGGAAAAGATGGAACTGGCAAGCAAAGACATGCTGGTCCTTCATCCCCTTCCCAGAGTCAATGAGATCTCCGTAGATATCGATGACGACCCCAGAGCCGCTTACTTTAAGCAGGCACAGTACGGCGTCTATGTGAGAATGGCCCTGATCCTTACCCTCCTGGAGCTGGTTCCGGAAGAAACCACATCCAAAAAGGGGAACGGAAAAGCAGCCGTGAAGGGAGGAACTGCAAATGCTTAATGTAGGTAAGATTGAAGAAGGCTTTGTATTAGATCATATTCCCGCAGGAAAAAGCATGGCGATCTACCGCTACCTAAAGCTGGATCAGCTGGATTGTACCGTAGCCATCATAAAGAATGCCAAGAGTAACAAGATGGGCAAGAAGGACATCCTGAAGGTAGAATGTGATATTCATTCCCTGAACCTGGATATCCTGGGATTCATTGATAAGGATATCACCGTAAACATCGTACAAAACGGTGAGATCGTGGGAAAGAAAAAGCTCTCCCTTCCCCAGGAGATCCACAACGTGGTGAAATGTCACAATCCCCGTTGCATCTCTTCCATCGAGCAGGAACTGCCCCAGATCTTCGTATTATCCGATCCCCAGAGAGGCATCTATCGCTGCAAGTACTGCGAAGAGAAATTTACCGAGACCAATCAGAGTTTTTAATCAGAAAACGCAGGTAAGGCTTTCCTTACCTGCGTTATTTTAATTGGGCATTGCGATCCCCTGTACGTCTTCCACTTCAATGGTCTTAAGGACTTCCTTATCCACCTTCTGGATATTCACCACACGGCTGGCCTGGTTGACGATGGCCTTCTCCAGGAAGTTCCGTACGTCACGACCGTTGGCGAAGTTGGCACCCTTATTGGCTACCCGCTCTTCCATCCAGTTCCTGCAGGCCTTCTCTGCTTCTTCGGAAAGTACATATTCCCGCTTCTTGCAGTTCATGGCCAGGATCCCCATAAGCTCGTCCGGCGTATAATCCTGGAACTCAATGAAATGATTGAAACGGCTCTTAAGACCCGGATTGGAGTTGAGGAACTGCTGCATCAGGTCCGTATAACCTGCTACGATGACCACCAGATTGTCCCGATGATCTTCCATGGCTTTTAACAGCGTATCAATGGCTTCCTGTCCGAAATCATTGTCTCCTTTATTTACCACCAGAGAATATGCTTCATCAATAAACAGGATACCGCCTAAGGCAGAATCCACTACTTCCTGTACGCGGGTTGCGGTCTGTCCCACATAGCCCATGACCAGGCCGGAACGATCCACCTCAATGAGCTGGCCGCCGGATAAGATCCCAAGGGCTGCGTAAATATCGCCCAGCATACGGGCAACCGTTGTCTTACCGCTGCCGGGGTTACCGGAAAATACCATATGCAGGGAGATACCGCTGTTCTTCATACCGTTTTCTTCCCGCATTTTCTGTACTTTAATAAGATTTACCAGGTTATGGACTTCCTGCTTTACACTGGCAAGACCAATGAGTTCATCCAGTTCCTGGAGCTTCTGCTCCACCTTCTCGGGGTCTTCTTCACCCTGAAGGATACCGGTCTTAACACTTTGTTTCTGACCTTCTCCCTGACTTGCTTTCTGCGGTGTGGGCAATTCGTCTCCTGCTGCAGATCCGGCTCCTGCCTTCCCATTTCCCCCGGAAGAGCCTGCTGCACCAGCTGCATCATTCACCGGCTGGTACATTTTGATATTGGAAGTAAAGAATACGCCGTATTCCTTCAGGAATTTCGTCAGACGCTCCAGATACTCCGTCAGACGTTTGCTGGCATCATCTATGGATTCCTTATGACTGGCCACAAAGCTCTGTCCGAATAAGGTATAGGTATCCAGCAGGATCTGTGCCTTCTGGTGACGATACAGATCGCCTTTGATCTTCTTACCTGCATCGGCCAGTACCGCATATTTGATCACCGGCGGTGTCAGGGTGGCAAAGGTAGTCTCCAGTGCTTCCTTGTCCTTGATATAATTCAGGTTCTTGGAATCCGGAGTAACGCCCAATACGGTATGAATGAAGCTCAGCTCTTCCTGCTCGTAGGTCCCGTTTGCACCTCCCAGATAGCTGGCGAACTTAAGCAGTTCATAGCGAAAGTCATCCTTCAGGGAGCTGGTCTTCACCTTGCAGTTCCCGATATTCTCACTATAAAGAAGCAGACAAATGGAATCACTGATTTCGATCATCTGCTGAAGATTCTTTTTGGTTGCCATCTTCGATCTCTCTTCCCGTTTTTTCTACTGTTTTTTTCTTCCCCTGCTCTTCCGCGAGCTTATTCATCACTGCCTGCGGCGCACTGCTTACCGTGGCCAGAGTGGAGGCAAAGGTATCCTTCATACGCTTTGCCCGTTCAAATACATAATCCTTCATATCCTCCAGAGATACCTGATGTTCAAAGGCTACCATGGTAGGATTTCGTTTCAAAATAGAGGTGACAGAGAAATGCGGGACATGGAACCACTCCCACTCCTTCTGTCGCAGACTTCCCAGCTGTGCCTTCAAGGCAGCAACTTCTTCCTTGACGGAATCCATGTACTCGCCGGGTTTCTCGGTAATGGCCTGCTTCATGGTATTTAAAGATGCTTCCAGGGATGCCATCAGATCATCCATACGCATCTCATAGGCTTTCTGACGGTTCATGCGATCTTCATTGGCAACGGCAATGAGCACGTCCATACGACGCTGCATCCGGGCCAGTTCTTCCTTCATCTTCTCCATCTTGATCAGGAAGTCGCGAAGATCCAGAGCCTGTTTAAAGGATATACCGAAATCCACTAAAAAACAAAGACTAATTACATTGGTAACAGGAGCCATGATCTGCATGGGGATCAATGAGATGCTGTCCTTGAACAGATGTCCCATCACCTCCACCACAACCACCGTCAGAACCCCCCAGGTCAGGGTGGATTCCAGACAGATACGGCCCTTGATGTTGAGGAACTTCCCTTCGTAGGTCCAGTACCGGACCTTAAAGAGATTCTCCATGATGGCCGCTGTAATGTACTCCAGAATGGTAGGACCGATACAGCCTACCACATATAAGACCAGCAGATCCGGTGCGGATTCTACGATGATCACCTTGGAGATCACCCGCATCATGATACCGCCAAGGCCGTAGATCGGCAAAAACGGACCATGAATAAATCCCCGGTTTACCAGCTTTTTCTCATGAATGGACACATAGGTACTTTCAAAACACCAGCCGAAGAAACAGTACAGATAGAATACAAATACCCATTCGACCAGGTTAATTTCCCCAAAGTTCGATAACAACGCGTATCTTCCCCTTCTTAGTCATACCCAGATTTTCTTTATAACGAAACCGTCCAAAGCCACGTACCGTTACCAGGTCTTCCGCTTTCAGCTGTGCACTGGTTTGCTCGGTCTGGCGGCCGTTTAAGAAGACTCTTCCCTGATGGAACAGTTCGCTGCAAACGCTTCTGGACAGGTTATAACATTCTGCGATCATCACATCGATCCGCTCCGAAGCCACGGTAGTTTCCTTTTCTTTGGGCTTCCCTCCGGAAAGGTCCGGCACGTTTTCGCATACCCGTACCTGTATGGCGGTATGGCGGATCTGTTTTAAGGTATCCTGAAGGTATTCGGCGATGGAGGAGAGGCAAAACAAGTAGGCCACATTTTCCTCAAAGAAAATATCCCCCAGCACCTCTCTGCGGATCCCCTGATTCATCAGTGCCCCGAGGACATCCCGATGCTCCAGGTGGTCGGCGAATTTCTGCATCCGCGGAGCGATCTCCAGACATACAATAGGGTAGTCCTCTTCATAGCCCAGCTCTTCCGGGCTGCCGAAGCGAACTACCTTACGTTCACATCCCTCAATGCCACCCCACATTTCATAGGGGATGGCACTGTGAGGTCCGATCATTTTCAAAAAATCCGATTGTTCCGGCAGACTTAAGAATTCGGAAAACAGATACCGGTTCTGCTCTCTGCTGCGATCTGCCAGATCCATAAGATGGTCGATCATGCGGTGAAACTGATGATCTCATCCTTCGGTGCCTTCACCGGCTCTACCGACTCGGCATAAAGGACAGGACCTTCTCCCTCATAATCTTCCCAATACTGGCACTTTACCCGCGCCGTTACTTTCACCCACTGCTTGGGAGTCAGTGCATCGATCTTGTCGTACTGGCAGGCATACCCAAGGAAGGTCATATCCTCCGCACAACAGGTCATGGCCATACGGCCGGGCACAAAGAAGCCCTTCTTGATCTGCTCGGGCTTGGCAACCTGTGCGATAAAGGTGATCCGCTTGCCATCGTAACGCTCTAAGTGATCAAAGGTATCCAGATACCAGATCCCGTATTTCTCATTGGTTGTCAGATCAATGGGATCCTCATCCAGCTTGTAGGGCAGATCCTCTTCGAAGATCTCGTTGATCTCTCCGTTGGAATCCTCGAACACGATGTCTGCTTTCTGATTTACCGCCTTCAGGTTACGCTTGAAGACATTCAGATCCTGAATGCCGTCGCAGCGATTGAAGATGATCAGGTCGGAATTCCGTGCCTGTTCTGCAACCAGAGACTTCATGTTGGTATAGTACATGGGGAACGTGGCCGCATTGATGGTCGTGATCTGCTGTTCCAGCGTCCAGAACCAGGGCAGCTTCACATTCTTGGGGTTCCACATGCCGTTAAATTCGATGATGATACGCTCCGGCTTATACTGCTTATCCAGCTCCATCAGAGCATCTGCGGTAAAACCAGCTTCATCCTCGATCACCGCTACTTCTGTCTTACTCTTACGAAGAAGCTCCGGATCGTATTCGATCTCGCCCTCCTCGCACAGCACCAGAAGAGTCTTCCCCCGGATCTGAAAATACTGCTGACTTAAGGTATAGACAATAAACTCTGTCTTTCCGCTATCCAGAAAGCCATTGATCATATATACAGGTTTCATTTTATTCCTCTTAAATAACATAACGCTAACCGATTACTTACGAACCAGTTCTTTCACTGCTTTTCTCTTAAGGTCTGCGCCGATAACACACAGCTTACCGGTTACATCGGGCTTACCGCTGCGGATATTGGTCTCTTCCGGTACATAATCGAAGTAGATCCACTCTGCGCTGCCTTCCTGGGGAACCATACCCTTGGCACGAAGGATAAATCCGTACTTCTCGGTGTTGCCCAGTTCCTTCAGGATATTCTCGATCTCTGCAACGGTGTACTTGGCAGGTGTCTCTAAGCCATAGCTGTCAAATACTTCGTCTGCATCATGGTGATGATGGTGTTCATGCTCGTCCTCATCCTCGTCATCATGGTGATGATGGTGATTGTGCTCATGCTCCTCTTCATCCTCGTCATCGTGATGGTGATGATGGTGCTCATGCTCCTCTTCATCCTCGTCATCATGATGGTGGTGATGATGCTCATGCTCGTCTTCGTCATCATCATCGTCATCATGGTGATGGCAGTGACAATGCTCGCCCTCATCCTCATCGTCGTCATCGTGATGATGGTGATGGTGGTGATGATGATGGTGCTCTTCGGGACGGCTCATGATCTCCTTCAAAAGCTCCTCCTCCAGACTCTTGGCATCCTCAATGGTCTCCAGGATCTGTGCACCTTCCAGCTCATCCCAGGGTGTGGTGATGATGGTAGCCTTGGCATTGTGCTCACGGATCAGAGCAACTGCTTCCTCAATCTTCTCCTGCGTCATATTACCGGTACGGCTTAAGATGATGGTGCCGGCACTTTCGATCTGATTTAAGAAGAACTCACCAAAGTTCTTGATATACGTCTTGCATTTGCTGGCATCTACCACTGCCACCGCGCTGTTTAAGGTCGTCTCGGCATCGGTCTTTACATTCTCAACGGCACGCATAACATCGCTGAGCTTGCCAACGCCGGAGGGCTCGATGATGATACGATCGGGAGTATAAGTTTCCAGCACTTCCTTCAGGGACGCACCGAAATCACCTACCAGAGAGCAGCAGATACAACCGGAGTTCATCTCACGGATCTCCACACCGGAATCCTTAAGGAATCCGCTGTCTACGCCAATCTCGCCAAATTCATTTTCGATGAGGATCACTTTCTCACCGGTTAACGCTTCACTGAGAAGCTTTTTAATAAGTGTGGTCTTGCCGGCTCCCAGAAAGCCGGAAACAATATCTATCTTTGTCATATGTTCCTTTCCAGCC
>JAIKYN010000148.1 GCA_024683155.1 Lachnospiraceae bacterium
AACTGCAGCATCCCAAGGCCATTGTCCTGGAGCTCCTCAACTGTACCAACTATGCCTATACGGTGATCGATGAGTACACCCACAGTTTCTTTGATGCCATGCCCTATTGTGAGGCAAAAAAACAAGGCATTAAAGACCTGGTGGATAAAGAAGATCAGATCTACTATTGGCTTCCCATTGGTTTATATCACAGCCGCTGGAAGACGCTCACCGAAGCAGACTATCAGGATGTCCGTAATGACTTAGGGGGCTTTTTACCCAGTGATGCAGTGTATCCTATGGACGAGATCACCGTTTATCCGGAAGAGGATATGGAAGTGATCAACGAAGAAATGCTGGCTTATCTGGATAAGATCATCGCTTTGTGCAAACAGGAACAGGTAGCTCTGTATTTCTATGTAACACCCTTTAATGTAAAGGAAATCTCCGATTACGAGATTCATTCCCTTCACAGCAAGCAGGCGAATTTTAATTATCTTACCGCTTATGCAAAAGAACAGGGCATTCCCTGTCTGAATTTCTTCCATCAACTAAAAGAAAGCGGTCTTGATGTATCCACTGACTTTTTAGACAATGAACACACCAACACCGCCGGTGCACAAAAAGTTACAAGATATTTGGCAGAACATCTGCTGACGGAATATATTACCTCTCCTGCTGTTCCCTAGGTTGAATCCCTTTAGTAGGATTCCAGATTTACGATGATATAATCTCCCCGATCTACGATATAGCCGGTTGCAGGATATCCGGGCATCTCCGACTCTGTCAGATAGGCACTTGCTTCCCGGATCACAGCTTGATCGGTCACAATGTAAACAGGATACCCATGCATCTCAAACAGCTTTTGCATCTGGAACGCCGTCTCGTCAAAGGCCGTGATGGCCCACTGCAGCATGGAATTCATGGGAGTTTCCACGAAAACGTATCCTTGCGGACTATAATACTTTTCTTTCAGATGTGGATCCACCACGTCACTGATCACCGCGATCATCCGAAATTGCCAGCTGTCATATCCCACATATCCATCTTTATAAATCGATGCCGGTACCTTATGCGCCCCGAGAAATACAATGGGTTTATTGGTATCGAATTCTGCTCGCAGATCCATGGATACCTGCTTTATCACCGTAAGCGCATCCTGATATTTTAAATAATCCGCATAAAACCAACGATTTATCTGGTCACTCTGACCGTAGATCAAAACAGAAAGTAAGAAAATCACGGCATACCGAAGCCAGCGATGTGCCAACTGTTTATGAAGGACCAAAAGCAGAGTAAATACGCCAAAGGCCCCCACAATGGGAACATATTGACTGGCTCTGTAATGGGTGGGATAACCTTCTGCCAGACACATGATAATGGGAACCGCATATAAGCCAATGGCTCCCAACGGCAACCATATGTTTTTTCGGCGGATCCCGTAGATAATCGAAAGGATCAGGAAGATCAGCAACGCGATCTGTAACAGGGTGACCGGCTCATATACCACCGCATTCACATAGTACATCATCCAGAAGCGCTTCAGGTTCATGATGATATCGCCGGCCTTTGTTTCCAATCCTTCCGATACGCTTCGTAGATTGACCGTATAACCCTCCGGGATGGATAAACGGAACAGACCGTTTATCACTTGGATCATAACCCAGCGAAGAAGCAATGCGCCAAGCGTCGTCGCACTGATATGAAGCAACCAGTCACCGCCCTTTGTTTCATAATGATCCTGTTTTGCAAAAATGATATAGATCAGATACAGGCACAATAAGGCCATCAGAAAAACACTTAGAAATGATTCATAGCAGCCTAATGCAACCGTAAGTAAGACCGCTGACATCAGCATAGAAAATCCTTGCTTTTTTCGGTCTCTGTTTTTCTCCAGAGATGCCAACACCTCTAAAACCGCCAGTGCCGTGATCCCGTAGCCGATGGCCAGTCCATTATGCAGGTAATAGACAAATACTTCAAAGATAATGGGGCAGGATGCGAACACTGCCGAAAAGATCCAGTAGAACCAGGCGGGAACAGTATCTTTTCCCAGGATCTTCTCTATGACAATACTCCAAAGGATCCCGTCCAAAAACAGCAGGATCAATGCCAGAAACTCTGTCAGGAAAGGCGCATAATCTCCGATCCGGTAAAATAGATTCACCAGGAACAAGACCCAGCGCCCCATTGCGGGGGCCAGACCTTCATTAAAGTACAGATAGGTAGCAGGATCATCCGTTCCAATGGCAGGATGAAGCACTTCGAATCCATAACTGCAGATCAATACGATCCACATACCGATCACATATCTTTTATTTCGTAAATATCGTTCCACATCCGCTTTTAAAGATGACATTATTTACTGATTCTCCTTCTGTTTCCGATATATCCCATGGAAACTACATACCCCAGTATCAAAACCGGCATTTGGTTGTACAATTGCCGGTTATTGGCTTCCCAGAAAAACAGAAAAACAAAACAGCCGATGAAGGATAGGGGTGCGATGACCATCCAAGGATCCGGCTTCTTTTTCCGGTATATATCATACAGATAAACGATTCCTCCCAAAAGCATTACCAGATACAACTGAAACTGATAGATCAGGCAGTATTTGCAGCCATACCAATATAACGTTCCGTAGGAATAAAACAGCTCATTTAAAAGGTTATTTTCCCCTTCATAGGGATAATTGGCAAAATCCGATGCTCCCAGGTTTCCGCTGGCATAATTCGTCTGCATCTTTCGCCTCACATGGTCTAAGTCCAGAAAATTCCCGGCATTTTCATGAATATAGGCGATGGAAAATTCCTCCATGGCATCCCGGCTTCCCTGTGCCGCTAATGCATTCTTAAATTCCTGATTTTCAATATACGACCCATCACCCTTTAGCCCCAATGCCACAAAGGAAATTGCCGGCTCTCCTGCATTTTTCCCTTCCTGGTACCAGGAATGGCTACTGCATACCAACTCACTGCCTAAATACATCACAAGAATGCCAAATGTCACCAGAATAACAGGAACCCCTGCTTCTTTAATGGCATTTTTTCTGCTGCGGAAGATCACAAGATAGAAAGCAATGGCAATCACCGGGATTGCCGCCGTTATCTTCATGATACATCCAAAACCGATCACCATGCCTCCTGCAAAATACAGTAGATATTTGACCCATTTCTTTCGTACGTCCCCATAGGCGTAACGGATCAGCGCAAAGCCGATCATGGGAACGCAGGCTGATATGCTGTCGGTATAAAATGCCTGACCATACGCATAGATTGGCAGACAAAGCATAACCGTACATATAAGAAACAAACCCGTATCGGATGGTTTCTCTTCGTCTTCTTTTCTCAGAAGATACCGGCAGGAGTATAAGGTACCTTCCATAAGCACCAGTCTCACCAGGATCAGAAAATAGTAAGGATCTGAAAAGCCCACCTTCATCCCGATCTGAAAGATCACGGATAGAACATAGACACATTTCCAGTTATGAGGATGAAAGGCAAAATAGGATGCATTGGAAAGGGAACCTGTTGTTGCAAACTCATAGGCCGCATCATAGCAAATTCCGTAATCATAAAAAGATTGCGGGTTATTTCTGCAGAAAATGCCTGCCAGAAGGATCAGGATCCCCCACAGGATCGATAGTGTCACAAAGATACCGGTAGTTTGACCGGAAGAAAGTTTTTTTTGCAGGAACTTACATACTACAAACAGGATGGTCATTGCAATCCATGCAATAACCATCCCACTGAATATTTGATATGGAATCTGATTATGTCTGGGCTTCATAAGTCCAAACACCAAAACCATTACCATGCACACAAAGAATACAATAGATATGAGGTAATGGGTTATCCTACGTCCTTTTTCCATATTGCTCCGCTATGAAAAACTACTGATTTTCTCTGGCTGCGCGAGCTGCCCTCTCCTGCTTGCTCTCCCCCAGTCCCAGACGATTGATGGCTGAGAAGATGGCACGAATGGAAGCTCTGGTAATATTGGAGCTTACACCTACACCATAGGTTACCTTGCCGGATTCATTATCCAGCATATGTACATAAGCTGCTGCCTGTGCATTGGAACCGCTCTGCAGCGCATGCTCGGAGTAATCCAGGATCTTTGCATCCAGATCCAGGGCCTGTGCAAGGCCTCTCTTTACCGCATCGATCGGTCCGTTACCGATGGCTTCGAAGGACT
>JAIKYN010000167.1 GCA_024683155.1 Lachnospiraceae bacterium
GTTGTTCTCCCAAACGTTTACATAGTTGTCATACTGAGGTCCCTTCGGGAACATTACGAAGCCAAGTTCATCTTCCATATCAGCCAGGAAGTTTCCGGGTGTTCCGGCATATTCCTGCTCAACCATGAATGCAACATTACCACTTAAGAACTCTTCCTTGTAGTAATCCCACTCAGCGCCTTCGGGATCATGGTTATCAAACTTGGTGTACATATCTACTACCCATTCCAGAGCTTCCTGGGTCTCAGGAGCTTCCAGATTGTAGAAGAAGGTACCGTCTGCATTCTTTCCGATGTAAGAACCACCGTTGGAGAATACAGCCTGATCGGTCATAACGGACTCATTCAGAGTCAGACCGTAAATATCATCACTACCGTCATTATCGGTATCTCTCTGGCAAGTAGCCATTAATTCTTCAAACTTGTCCCATGTCCAGGTACCGTCTGCCTGCATATCATAGAGGCTTTCAGGATCGATACCTGCTTCGGTCAGGACTCTCTTGTTAAAGAATACACCGGTACGTGCTTCGGAGAAGCCGGCATACATACAGCAGATCTTATCGCCCTTGGAATACTGCTCATGCAGTTTGTTCTTCTGGAACTTCGTCTCGGAGAAATCCAGACAATCCAGAGTGGAAAGGTCATACATCAGGCCATTGCTCATTGCGGAAACAATAGCGGGATCGTTTCTTAATACGAATACGTAATTGTTGTCATCACCACCGGTTGTAACGTAATCTACGAAATCCTGAGGTGTGGAAGCCCAGTCGGAAATAGCCTGGGACTTGATGGTGAAATTATAAGTCTCCTGGATCCACTCACGATACTCATCACGAGCTTCTTCATAATCGTTGGCAGGTTCAGCGGGGTCGCCACTCCACCAGTCACGAATGATGATCTCCATGCCGCCCAGATCAATGGGATCCCCATTGGCATCGGTGATCACGGTATAAGGACTCACTTCCTCTTCAACTTCAGATTCTGCTTCAGCAGTTGTCTCAGCTGCAGCGGCAGGAGTCTCGGTTGTTGTGCTGTCTGCAGGTGTCTCTGCAGCAGGCTGTGCAGTGCTTCCACAAGCTACTGTGGTCATTGCTACAACAGCTGCGGTAGCAGCAGCGAAAACCTTTTTTGTCATCGGCTTTTTCATTACTTTAAACCCTCCTTAAGATTGTGTTGTTACGAAACCGGTATTCCCTGTTTCCGGCGGGGGTAAAACGATTTCGTAACGGTACCTTTATTATATCAGATGCAAGGCATTTAGCCTTACATTTTGATACCGGAACTACTGATGCTCTCCACAAATGCTCTCTGTGCAAACAGATACAGAACGATCAGCGGTAAGATGATCATCAATGTACCCGTTGCCAGGATACAGTTGGAATAAGCAATGGATACGGTGGTCTTGATACCGGAGATACGTTGGATGTACGCTCCGATGGAATCCACCAGTCTCGCAAGAGACGTACTTACTAACTTTGTACTGCCCAGAAACATCTTGGAATAAAAACCATCGGTCCACTGCCATACAAAGGCAAACAGGAAACAGGACGTAACGATGGGTTTGGACTCCGGAAGCATGATCCTGAGAAAGGTCTTTAACATGCCGCATCCATCCACATATGCAGCCTCTTCCATGTCTTCGGGAATATTGCGGAAGAACTGACGGATCATGTAGATATACAAGCCGTTCTTAAGTCCCATACAGCAGGCACTCATGAGATAATACGGCAGCTTGGAGCCTCTCAGGTTAATGGTCTCTCCCGTGGTCAGCTGAAAGATTCCCAGGATATCGAAGAAACGGAAATGCAGATGCAGGGAACTTGCAATGGTCTGCGGCGGGATCAGGATCACCAGGATCACACAGGCAAACCAGAAGTTCTTAAGCGGGAACTTGAAACGGGCAAACCCATATCCTACCACCGTACATACAGCGATCTGCAGCACTGCGATGGTCAGGGAAATGATCAGGGAATTCACCAGTGCTTTGGGATATTCCATGATCGCGGAAGCCATCTTATAGTTCTCCGTTGTAAAATGCTCCGGAATATTGATCACGATGGGATTAAACAGATCTTCCTCGGTCATAAAGCTGACGGATATTTTGTTAAAGATCGGTTGCAGGATCAAAAAGCACAAACCGAATAACAGAACAAACCGGCAGATACTTACCAGCACATCCGTTGCCTGTTTCTTAAACAGATAACCTCCGGATAACCGGTTCCGTTCCCAGTAGGTATATTGTGCCAGTGGCTTAATGGCTTTCTTTTCCTTGTTCTTCTTAGTCATAGTAGTAAACCCTCTTCGATATGATAAACGATGATAATCCGATAAATGCAAGGATCACGATGAAATATACCCAGGACATGGCAGAAGCTCTGCCGTATCGCATCTGGTCGATCATAACCTCCTGGATCTTCTCAATGACTTCGTTATCGGAACGCATGCAGAAATCGATGACGGTGTAGATCCAGTTCACAAGGAACATGGAGCTGATCATGGGGAAGGTGATCTTCCATAAGCTTTCCCATTTGGTACAGCCTTCAATATCCGCAGCTTCATACATACTGGAGGATATGGTCTGCAATCCGGACAGGAAGATGATGATCTGGATACCGGATGCAATGGCTACATCGTAGATATTATCAATGATCTCAAATACCTTCTCAAAGGCTCTGGTTCCTACTCCTGCCGTTCGAAGGATGGTTTCCAGTGCATCGGTAACACTGATGCCGGAAGTGGTCTCTTCGATCTGTTGTGCCAGGGTATCCATCAACTGGTTATCCGTTTCCAGTCCCAGGATCACACCGCTTGCCAGGATCACGGGAAGGAAAAAGATGGCTCTTACCAGAGCTCTGCCCTTAAACTTCTGATTCAGGATCAGGGACACAAAGAAACTGAATACAATGATGGCAAAGGAGTACAGGAACATTCGTCCCAGCTCTTCGGTCAGGAGTCTGGTATAATCCGGATCCACCGTAAATATGTATTTCATATTCTCTAATCCGGTCCACACCGGATTGAAATTGCCGGCTCCCAGCTCCACCTCGCAAAAGCTCATATACAGGGACTGGAACAGCGGCTTTACCATGAATACCAGAAATCCCACAATAAACGGGGATATAAACAGGTATCCGGCGATGGCTTTTCGTTTTTGAAGTCCCTCTAACTTATTTTTCCGTTTCTTCATTGCAGATCATCCTCTTTTGTCCGATCTCCGATCCCCGTAAATACGGGACCCGGATCATTTACTATCTCATTACCAGATAATCTCTGGCGGGAACTGTGATACCGTCTGCTGTGGCATCTTCGTAATCGTAATTCACATAAACTTTTGTACCGTCTGCATAAGTGGTACAGGAAAGAGTGGCACTCAGGTTCACATGACCGGTCATCTCCTGATCATATACATGCCCCAGTTCCTTGTTGTAACGGTTATAGATCTCCAGCATGCGCTCATTCCATGCATCGTAATCCGCACCGTAATATTCGGTATACAAGGTCTTCTGTAATGCGAAGGGCGTTTCCTTCATCAGCGTAAACTGAAGACCTGCGCCGTACTCTGCGCTGAGCAGTACCTGCTGTACATCGTTTCCGCAAACATTTACGGAAAAGCCGGTATATTCGATATATCCGTGGATGGCCAGCTGATAGAAGGGAATGCACTCATCCAGGATGGTGTAATCGTTTCCTCTCAGATCCATATTGGTGACCATGCTGGCATAAGGCACTGCATAATCGTTTCCCATATTGACCATCAGTTTGGTACCGGAATCATTGATCTCCTTAAAGCGCTGTTCCTGCAGCTTTAATACACTTTCCCTGGAATAGAAGTTCTTTTTGTAGTAGTCCGCTGCCAGGTCTTTTCCGTCATCCTCAAAGCTGACGCCGGTTCCGTAGTCGTTACAAACCTCTACCAGATGATCGCTCATCTTCTGTGCCAGTTCTGTATGTAACAGGAAGAACGGATCGGTACCTTCTCTCAGTGCATAGGTAACGGCACTGTACTGATGCAGTTCTGCTCTCTCTTTGCTGATCAGCTTTGCAGCATCCCGGTAAGAGAAGAAACCGTCTAACAGATTGGAATCATATTCGTACTGGGTCACACCGTTCAGATAAAGGTTTACACCCAGATCCGAAGCGGTCTGCGAAAGGTTCTGCAGATCTTTCTTACTTCCAAGGCTATGAATGGTCTTTGCTTTCTTAAACAGTTTCTGCTTTACTCCGCCGTTGCACCATCCGGTATATTTCACCGACAGATTGGTAATACCGTCTTCATGAAGCTGCGTGATCAGTTCCTCCGCCTCCTCATAGGTCGTAAGGGGCAGGGGTCTGGAAACAGGAACACCCACGATCTGCTTTACTTTATCAACAGCTCCCACCATCTCGATGGCTACCGGAACGGAAGTATCTGTATTCAAAGCCAGATAACTGCCGTATTTATCCTGAAGATAATCCGCATATTCCTTGGCCATGTCCACATAGCTTCCGGATTCCACAAAGCAGTAACGCTGTACCAGATTCTCCTCGGGAAGATCTGTCTGATACTTAAAGATCTGGGAATTGGCAATATCGCCTACATCGTACTCTTCTCTCTGGCAGATACTGTATAATGCATTTACATAGTTATAACTGTTGTTTTTTCCGGCAATATCCGCACGGACCGCTGCATAGCTCTTACCGTCTTCCAGGATACACACGAAAGCGTTTTCGGTATCGGAGATACCGTAAGCTTCATACGTGGCCCGGGTATTATGAACCACCGCATCTCTGCGGATACACATATCCCAGCCGTAAATATTGGCATAATAGCTGTTCTGGGATACTTTACCGTTGTTAAAGTTAATGAGGGCTCCGCCGCCTTCCGGCACAACCATGAAGCCTTCATCTTCCTTACCGCCTGCTCCGAAGAACGGCAGGACGCTTAAGGTGTAGATGGGATATTCCTCTTTGAATTCCAGATCTTTCAGTGGTACTTCCGTAATAAGATCTTCTCCGTCCAGGCGATAGATCACAGACACGTTGAATATAGGCTTATCGGAAGTAGACTCGGAGAGATCCAGTTCCTTATCGGCCAGATAATCTTCGTAGGTATATCCGGCTTCTTCAAAATATTTCTGAAGGGTCTTCTTAACGTTATCCTTGGTGGTATCACGCAGTACATAAATGGGCTCCGTCTCCAGGATGGGATAGCTGGCAAGAAGTTCTTCCTTGTTGTCTTTCTTTTTTAATTTGTTGATATCGTATTTCTTATAATACTGCTGTACCACATTCAGTCCTTCTTTGGACATCTTGTCGCACCAGGCATCGAAAGCCTTTGCGGTACACACCGGAGGGATCACAAATTCCTTCTCTACATTACCCAGAGAATAATCCACGCGAATGGAGTCGGAATCGGCCGTGATCTCGTAGATCCCGTTCTTTACGGAATACTCATAAGCACTGTAGGTGGTTTCCAGACCGGTTTCCGTATTAAAGGACATGACCAGAGGAGACATCAGCTTGTCTTTTTCTTCCGGCAATGCCAGGGAATCGGAATCGGCTCCTTCCGGATTGGATCTCCACACCTTTCCGCTTTCCTTTACCAGAAGTTCAAATTGGGTCGTAGCAGGGTCCATGGTCAATGTGAGATATTCATTTTCCAGTACAACAGGCGTCTCGTCTCCGGCATAGGCTCTGGGCTGGATCACCTCTTCCTCGATTTCACGCCCCTGATAGGTCACTACAAAGAAGATAGCGCCCGCAATGATCGCCAATAAGATCACGGGAAAGATCAGGCTCTTTAGAAAGTCACTGATCGCTTTTCTTCTTTCTACCTGTTGTTCGGTTAAAACCTTGTTCTTATCTTGTTTCATCATAGCTCCCGACTACATTCTGAATAGTAATTCTTTTCCCAAAGAAATGAAGTAAGCAACACCCTGTGAGATCATGCTGAAGAACAGCATGAGGATAAATACCATGATCAGCATGGCCACCAGAGACATTACGGTAAACAGGATGTTCTTGCCAAAGGAATACTCATGGATCTGTCCCATGGCCGTTACGATCAAAAGCGCTGCGTACAATAACGATATAAAGGATAAGATTCCGTAGAATTCCGCCTCGTCCACGGTAACAAAATTACTGAAGATCATCAGCGGGAACTGGATCAGCGGATAGGGCACCATGGCGTAGCAGGTTGCCATATACACCTGTCCCAGCCGGCCTTTTCCGTCAAACAGCGTTGTCAGTGCCCAGTTGCCCACAACCCACAGTGCAAGAGGGAACAGGATACTGGCAATGTACAGGAATATATTCAGTTCCTCCCAGTAAACGGTTATGAATATGAAGCTGGTATAGCGAAGCTTCAAAAGACGGATCAGAACCGATAAGAACAGGATGGTGTTGGCAGCTGCCATGGTTCCTCTCTTTTCGTGTGTCAGATCCCAGTACCCGTCAATGGGATGGGTCATACAATACAGTGAGAACTTCAGGGAGTCCCAGTATCGATTCCATTTTTCTTTGTTCGTCAATGCTTCAAGCATGTTTTACTCCTGTATCGGTTCCGCTATTTCTTGTAATAACGGAATACTTCTGCTGTTTCAAATTCTGCCTTAATGGACTTATATCTTCCGATGATCATGGGGATCAGGAACAATGCCAGGATCACCGCTACAATGACCACGATATGATCTTCCACCCACTGCTTACGATATTGCTTATAGGCCTTGGAGTAGTTCTCATCATCGTATTTCAGTTCAAAATACTCCATGGCTTCCTTGTACTCTTCCTGTCTCAGGAGCGCACGGCCGATACCGATGTAGGCCAGATCATAGTTGCCGTCCAGACGCATGACCTCTCTCCAGGAAGCTTCCGAGGCTTCGTATTCACCCAGGTCAAACTGATCGATGGCGTCATAGATCAAAGATCCGAACTCTGTTACGGTAAACAACGTAATGGCGCAATCCAGTTCATCCAGTACAAACAAGTCGTAATTCATATGATCCAGGGCTACCGGTCGTCTGAAATATCCATCCATATTACCGTTGCCGCCGAATGCGTATACCATGTTGCCCTGATCGTCATAGCCAAACAGACGGCCACGATTACGATCCAGACAAACGTAAATGTCATTGTCAAAACAGGTTACATCGGAGAAATAGGAAGCTCCTTCATAGCCACCGCCGTTGCCCATATACAGGTCACCGATGATGTACCATTCTCCGTTCCGTACCAGGATATCGTCTCCCACCAGATTCAGTTTCCGGACCACGTCAGCGGTTCCGTTCTTAATATCCAGTTCTTCGGGAGATCCGGTCACTGCGTAGATGAACCCTTCGTAGTCCATGTAGATGTTGTCATACTGGGTAGGAACGAAGGACTGCATCAAAGCTCTCTGTTCCTGGGTTGCAAATTTCTTCCAGATATAATCCGCAAAATCATAAGTTACCTTGGTCGCTCCCACGAAACCGGAGAACACGCCGTCCGCTTCGTATTTCACCATACCTTTGTTGATACCGGTGGCGATACAATACAGACGCTCCGCGGTATCCACGCTCAGCTTGGTAGGCTGGAATACCAGTGCGGGATCCAGGGTATTGTCATCAGGCTTGGTAAACTCCATCAGGTAGTTCAGATCCGGATCCAGCTTTAATACTCTGGCATTGCCGTAATCCGCAATAAACAGGTTTCCGTCCTCGGATACCTGGATATCCATAGGGCTGCTTAAGGTGTTGGGACCGGTTCCTCCGTTAAAGGAATCAATGATCCTCTCCACCTGCAACGTCTGCGGAGTGGGCCGGCTCAGTTCCAGGATCCGGTTATTACCGGTATCACACACATAGATCCTGTCTCCTGCTACCGTAAGACCCTGGGGGGCTTTCAGATTCTGATCCAGACCAAGATCCGTATAGGTAAATACACGGCTCACGGAATAAGGATCCGGTGCATCCTGCACATCTCCCCAATAATCATATATGTAAGAATAACTTCGTTCTTTGGCTTCTGCCGTGGCAGGCACCGCAAGAAAGATCAGTACCGCGCCCAGGCATGCAAGAACTCTGGCAACTTTCCGATTCATACGTATACTCCTTAGTCTTTCAGTCCGGAGCTGGCCATTGTTTCCAGGATCTGGCTCTCGGAGAAAATAAAGATTGCGATCGGTACGATCATGACTACAACCAGTACGGCTGCGCCCTGACCGGTTCTGGCAATACCACCTGCCTGGATCTGCTGCAGGGCGTATACCAGTGTTTTCTTTTCTTCGGAATAAATGTAGGTAGAAGCCTTATTATTCCACAATCCCTGTACGGAGAAGATGATCAGGGTCATCCATGCCGGTTTTACATTGGGCATTACGATGTTCCAGAACACTCTCCACTCGCTGGCACCATCGATCTTGGCTGCCTCGATCAGCGCCGTAGGAAGACCTTCCATGAACTGCTTCATCAGGAACAGACCCATAGGAGAAGCAAATGCAGGGATCACGATGGCCCAGTAGGTATCGATCCATCCCAGCTTATTCAGGATCAGGTAGTTGGGGATCTGGGTTACATATCCGGTAAACATCATGGCTACGGTAACCAGCTTGAAGAAGGTCTGACCGCCGGGGAATTCGTACTTTGCCAGAACGAAAGCTCCCATGGAAGCAATGATCAGATGACCTGCGGTTCCCACTGCTGTGATGAATACGGTATTAAACAGATATCTGGAAAAGGTTACCCAGCTCTTACCCATAGTCACAAACAGATCCGAGAAATTATCCAGGGTCGGATTGCGAGGGTAAATGGTAGGCGGGAACTTGAACAACTCGTCCAGCGGTTTCAGCGCACTACTTACTGCGTAAATAATGGGGAAGGCCATAACAAACGCCACCAGGAGCAGGAACAGATATAAGAAAATATCACCTGCAACGGAACGGTTGGGCTTTCTCTTCTTCACCAGCGGCTTATGATATTCTTGTACTTTTTCTTTTCTCTTTTTGCTCATTATCAGGTACCAACTCTTCTCAACAGACTCTGAATGGCTTTATTACAAAGGATCATGATCAGGAACAGGATGGTTGCGATGGCGCATGCATAACCCATCTCAAATCGGGTGAAACCGTAGTCGAACAAGTGGGTTACAATGGTTCGTGCCGCATAATCCGTGGAAGGATATCCGCACAGTGCCATGGTCACATCGCAGACACCGAAGGCCTGGGTGATACTCATAACCGCACCGAACATCAACATGGGCTTCATGTTGGGTAAGGTGATGAACCAAAGCTCCTGCCAGCGGTTCTTCACGCCGTCCATGTATCCTGCTTCGTACTGAGACTTGTCGATACCCTGAAGACCTGCCACGAAGGAAAGGAATCCGGTACCAAGACTCATCCACAAAATAACCAGCATACAAATGGGGAGCATGTAGGTGGGATTGATGAACCAGAGGATCGGTGTATCAATGATCCCTATATTCATCAGGAACGCGTTCACATATCCGTATGCATCACCCCGGAAGAATACGGAGAAGATCACGTAACAGTTACCTGCAATGGAAGGTGCATAGAACACGATGACCGCTACGGATCTGACCCATCTGGGAAGCTCATTGATCAGCCATGCAAACAGGAAGGACATGATATAACCCAGCGGACCTGTGATGATGGCGATCATGAAGGTATTCTTAATACTGGTAAGGAAAATGTCATCCTCCAGGATCAAGGCGATGTAATTCTGCAATCCCAGAAATCTGGGAGGCTCCAGAATGTTATAGTAGGTGAAGCTGTAATAAATGGACGCCACCACCGGGAACACAAAAAACATGGTAAACAGGATGGCGTAGGGTGCCAGGAATGCGTAACACATCTTGGACCGCTTCATCTTTTTCCAGGCCACACCCGCCTGGAGTTTTCTCATAAGAAAATACTTGCTGAAGAACTCTTTCATAATTCCTATTCTCCGTATACCGGTAATCCAAACTCTTTACGTTTCTTGGTGATCTCTTCATCGATCTTAATGGAGTAATCGATGATGGTCTCACGGGAATCATCCTTATCATTGATAACTTTACGAATGGCGTTGGAAATATGTCGTCCGGTATAGTAACCACCGGGTACTTCACGGATTCCTACGGTCTGATCCCACTGATCGTTCAGTACCTTGATATCATCGGAACTCCAGGACAGATTGGAGAATGCGTCCCGGTTCGCTGTGGCATAACGGGCGGATGCTCCCAGGAGCGCCTCGATCTCCCGTCCGAACCGGATCTGGGAGTCGGGATCTGCCCACCATTTCATGAATTCCCATGACTTCTGCTTTAAGTCTTCATCCTCGGTAGCGATCATCATGGTCGCGGAACCGGTAATAAAGTCGGACCGGTCAATGTAGGTGGAACCGTCTGCTGCTGTATAAGGAGTTCCGGGGATCAGGGTGAAATCCCATAAGCCTCGGATCTCAGGTGCGGATACCATCAGGGTATTGTAGGTGGAATAAGCCGCAATACCAAGGGGCATCTCACCGGAACGGAAACGGCTGACGAAATCGTACACCGTGGGAATACCGTAATCGTTAAAGTAACGGATGTAGTCATCAAATGCCCGGATACCCGCTTCATCATCTACTCTTGTCTTGGTACCCTCTTCGTTATACATATCTCCGCCGTACTGGAACAGTAAGGAGAAGTATAAGGAAAGGTCCGGTACGTTGGACATGATGGAGGTGCTGGCGGTTGCCGTGGAGGAGGAACCTGCTGCCGTAGGAATACCCACCGACAGATTGCTTCCCTGGATCGTAGGAAGCTCTTCGATGAACTCCTTCCAGGTCTGGGGAATCTCCAGTTCCAGTTCTTCCATAACATCTTTCCGGTAGAACATAACATTAAAAGTCTGTGTCTCGGGGATACCGTAAATATGGTCATCCAACCGGTACTGCTCATAGGAGCTTTCGGAATAATGGGATAATACTTCTTCCCAGCCTTCAAACTGGGTGATGTCTTCTGCTGCATTACGCAGTGCGTAGTTAACCGGCTGATCGGCGCCTACGGAAAGTACCACGTTGGGGCCTCTTCCTGCCAGCACCGCATTTAACAATGCGGAGGGATCAACGATCTCTACATTGACCTTGATGCCGGTATTAACGGTAAAGTCATCATCGATCATGGTCTTTAAGATGGTACCCTGATCACGTCCTGTAAGGACCCAGACCTTAATGATCTCTTCATCGGTATCGGCGTACACATCTCCTACGGAATTGTAATCTACAAAGAAGGATGCGAAGAAGGACTTGATCTCGTGTCCCACCTTGGCAAAGGCGGAAGCCTTATCCTTCACCGGTTTTGTTCCGGAAGCCGTCACTTCGATGTAATCCACATCCAGTCTGGTCTGGCTCAGGTTAAGAGACGCAGTACCAAGGGCTGTGATGTTATCTTTAAAGGTAATGAACTCGGTAGTGATCTTATTGGGCTTCTCGCAGAAACGATCCAGCTGCTGTGCAACAGTCTGTGCCGTAGCGATACTGTCTGCCTTCTGTCCGGAGTAAGCCACCATGTCATCTACCAGCTTATAAAGCCTTTGGGATTCCAGCTTCATGGCTTCCATGATCTCCGGATAGGTGGTATCGATATGATAATCACGGTATACATCGGGCTTTGCGCCGGTGTAGACCAGAATCTTACGATAGATCTGATTCAGACGGAAGGTACTGTCTTCCATTTCCTCCAGAATGGTTCCCAGACCACCTAAGGATGCCTGCAGACGTACGGTATGCGTTCCCTTAGTAAGATAAAAATCATAAGGGGTTCCGGCATCGTCGCCTAAGGTAAGCAGATCCCAGTCATTGTTATAGGAGAAGGAAATCTCCTGCACTTCTTCAAAGGGGATCTCTCCGTCAATGTAAAGGGTACGGTTGGAAACGCTTCCTCTGTTGTAATTCTGACGTCCCTTCACGGTAAGGTTGTAATAACCGTCTGCGGGGACTTCCACATTCCATTCGATCCACTGGCCGTTGGTTCTCCAGGCATCTCCGCCTACATAATTCAGAACGGTGTGGGTGACGGAACAGGGCTGTGTGGAAGGGGAAGAACGATCGTACTTCGCATACAGGGAAGATTCGGAACGATAGGTCGACTCCTCTCCCTGAACGATCTGTGTAAATCCTTCCGGACCCGGGGAAGCTGCATTCTTTGCCTTATATTCCTCGTAGGAATCCGGCTGATAAACTGCGGTAAGAGATAATGACCGGATGGCCATGGGCTCGTTGATCGCTTCCAGTGTCAGTTCGTTGGGGCCTTGTTCCAGATAGAAACGATAAGGCTCTGTAACATAACCCAGCTTGTCGCAGAAATATGCAGACTGCCAGTCGAATTTCTCGATCTGGGTAGGACGGATCTCATTGCCCTGGTTATCGGTTTTGACAGGACCGCCATCGGTCCAGATACGTGTAAAGGAAATGTTGAGAGCATCATCAAAGGGAAGCTCTCCGTTAATGTATACAGCCCTCTCGGCTGCAACTCCGCGGGACTGCGGGAGTAAGAATTCGGTATAAAGATTATAATAGCCGCTTTCAGGAACCTCTACCGTAAAGGTAACGGAAGAATCCAGTTCGGTCACCAGTACCTGCTGCGCTCCTTCATAAGAAGCCTCCAGATGTGCATCGCCTTCCGCGGTATAGTCGGTGATATCAATGGCTATGTCTGCA
>JAIKYN010000189.1 GCA_024683155.1 Lachnospiraceae bacterium
ATATTGACAAGGATACCGAGATCCTGGAAGAGGTTCTGGTACATCTTCGCAGTATGAGAGATACCTGGAAACAGGTCATGGAGCAGAACAAAGTAAAGAAGCATGCATAAACTGCAGAAGTATCTATAACCTGCAGAAACAGATATAAACTGCATAAGACACCGGGGAAGATCGGTGCATAGCAAAAGGATTTGCGGAGAGGCATTTGCCTCTCCGTTTTTTTGACAATCCTTCTCATTTTCATATAATAAGAATATCAGAAAACAACGAAGGAGAACGCTCATGAATGAAGCCGAAGTTCGCAATTATCTGCATATTTTAATGGACAGCCTGAAGAAGAAGATGGAGATCCTGCTTTCCATTGAAGCATCCTGCAAACGGCAGGCAGAAGTCATTCAGGCGGAACCTTTTGATATGGAGCAACTGGATGAAACCTTTGAGGAGAAGGGACGTCTTATTGATGCCTTAGGAGAGATCGATGACGGTTTTTCTTCGGTCTATGACCGGATCAAGGAAGAGCTGGAAGTGCATAAAGAATTGTATAAACAGGAGATCCTCACCATGCAGGAGCAGATCCGCAGGATCACGGATATGAGCGTATC
This sequence comes from Lachnospiraceae bacterium, assembly GCA_024683155.1. GTDB lineage: Bacteria > Bacillota > Clostridia > Lachnospirales > Lachnospiraceae > JAILDL01. The sequence goes on from JAIKYN010000189.1 coordinate 603, forward strand.
CATTCAGGCACAGGAGATGCGTAATCGCAGCGGTATCGACGGTAAGGTGACCATGCGTCGCCAGGAGCTGGGACGTAAACGAAGCGCGAACCATGCGGCACAGGCCTATTTTCAGAATATGTCCAAGACCGGAGCAATCCTGCCACAGTTTATGGACAAGAAAAATTAGAAATACAGAGCTAAAGAAACACAGAGATAAAGAAACACAGAGCTAAAGAGACACAGAGATAAAGAAATACAGGGATAAAGAAACACAGAGATAGAAAACTAATCAATACAGGTAAAATCGTGAAAATAAAAACCGTCTTCCGCCCGCATAGGTAACGTAACTATCGCAGTAGGAAGACGGTTTTTTTATTTTTCGGTGTGAACCTTCTTCACCAGATCCAGGTAAAATTCTGCCATGGTGCAGTTCATATAAGGACCGATCCATAAAAGACCAAGGCCCAGTGTCATGATCCCCAAAAGAAGCATGGGAATAAAGCTTAAGATCACACGCATCAGGCGCCATTTATTGCCCTTCATCAGCTTTATGCTGAGAGCAAAGGCCTCCTTCGTATGATATCTGGGGAAGTCCAGGAGGATGAAGTACACCTGGGAAAACATCAGGCTGACTATGATAACCGGGATACCCAACACCACCAGAAGAATACTTATAATGATGAGGTAGGTATCATTGCCGGTGCTGTAATACAGGTTCAGAAATACTTCCACCGGAATCGTAAATAAGCTGGTCAGCAAAGCCATAACAAGGGCTGTCTGCGTAATCGCGGCATTCTGTTCCCCGCTTTGCCGAAACCCGTTAAATAAGTCGGATACGCTGGTGGGTTTCCCGGAAGCAACGCTCAGGTACTGATAAGACTCGCCATAGGAGAGAATACCGGCCAGCAGATTGATGAGAATATAGATCAGATAGTAAATGATCAGTCCTGCCATGGAAGAAGTATCTGCGATGGAAGCAACGATCCTGGAAAGGAACCATACCAGTAACTGTGCAATGATAACGGATGTTACCAATTGCGGATAATTGCCAAACAAGTGCTCCTTGGCAAAAGATTTCAGATCGGAGACGGTCAGATGTGAATTCATATGCTACCTCCGTAAACCTGCTGGATAAACTGATCAAAAGGCATGCCGTAACGCTGTTCAAACATTTCCATGAACATCTGATGATAGGAAGGCACATTGAGGATCAGATAGATCGCTGTGATGTAAATGGCCAGATGGATCACAATGGCGATACCGCCACAGATCATGGCCCCTTTTGCGCCGTCCCTGTAATGACGGTTAACGCCTTTGCTCAGGATACCAAAGATGATCGCCATACCGCCGAAAACCATAGGAAGGACCGGCTGCAGGGAAATGGCCGTCAGGATGCTGATCAGACCCAGTACTTTGGCCATCCGTGCAAAGCGGAAATGGCTGTCATAATTGGAGTAAACATCATGATTATATAAATCCATAGAAAACCTCTCGGTTGCATAATTAAATCAAAGTAATTGTACCATTGTTTCCACCGAAAGTGTATACTTAGAAGGAACAGAAAAATCCGTAACAAGGCGAAAA
>JAIKYN010000199.1 GCA_024683155.1 Lachnospiraceae bacterium
GGTTGCCGGGTTCTTGATACAAAGATGGTAAGCTTCAACAGAGAGCTCTTTCGGGATCAAAGGGAAGCCGCTTCGGATCAGTTCCCCGTTGGATGTAAAGGATGCGATCACAATGAGGTAAAAAGGCAGCATGCAGATCAACGCAAACAGCCCTACCAGAACATAACCCAGAACATTTACCGCAATGGTATCGGCTCCTGTTTTCACTTTTTTGGATGTTACGATTGTGTTTCCCATGGCTGCCTCCTTAGAACAATGCGTAATCGGAATTCAGTTTCTTGACGATTCCGTTAACCACTGTGATGGTAATGAAACAGAAGACCGACTGATACAGACCGGATGCAGCGGAAACGCCTACATCACCGGTTCCGATGAGGAGTTTGAAGATATACGTATCAATGATCTCCGTGGTGGGCTGCAGGATCGCAGAGGATTTCACCGTCTGGTAGAACAATCCGAAATCACCTCGGAAGATATTTCCGATGGCCAGCAGTGTCATCGTCATAATGGTAGGCACCAGAGACGGAATGGTCAGATACCGGATCTTCTGCCAGGCGGAAGCGCCATCGATGGAAGCTGCCTCGAACATTTCCTGATCCAATCCCGTAATGGCTGCCAGATAGATAACCGATCCGTAACCAACGGATTTCCAAAGCTTCAGGAAAATAAGGATGAAGGGCCATGCCGCCGGGGTATTATATACATCCAGAGGCGCCACATGGATCAACTGAAGCAGGTGATTAAATACACCTTTTTCATAATTGAAAATGTTGTACATGATGGCTCCCGCTACAACCCAGCTGATGAAGTAAGGCAGGAACATCAAGGACTGCGCCACTTTCTTGAACAGCTTGGATCCAAGTTCATTGAGCAGGATCGCGGATCCTACTTCAAATACGATACCCAGGAAAATGAACGCCACATTATAGAGGATCGTGTTCCTGGTGACCATCCACAATTTTCCGGATAGCATCAACGCCCTGAAGTTGTTCAGTCCCACCCAGGGTGACCGGTAAATACCGCCCTTAAAGGTGTACTTCTCGAAGGCCATTATGATACCGGTCATGGGAATGTAGGAAAAGATCACTACATAGATCACCGCCGGAAGAAGCATGACCAGCAACAGCCAGTGACGCTTCAGGACCTTGGTAAACGGAACCTGTCCTTTTTTCTGATTCGCTTTTAGCATATTTTTCATGGCAATCCCTCTCGTGTTGGTGATTTACAACTGGATGATATACATTTTCCACAACCTCGGTCAACGAATGAGGGGGCTATCTGTGCATGGTGCATATTTTTTGTGACCAATGCCCAAACATTCTTTAAAAATGTACCAACTCCATTGAATCAGAGAGATTGGTTGTTTATCTTGGAATTGTAAACAGACATTTTGGATGGATCCTGTTTCTTGTTACAGGATCCGGGAAGCAGCACAGGAGAAGACATATGAAACTGGAGCACAGAATCCATCAGATCCAATTGGCCGCAGGTGCCAATGAAGTAGATACCACTGAAGGAAAGATCCGCGGTGTAAAAGACGGAGACCTGTATATTTTCCGTGGGATCCCCTACGGAAAAGCAAAGCGGTTTCAGGCCCCTGAGAAAGTCCCTTATTCCGATACCGTTCGGGAAGCCATCAGCTATGGTGCAGCCTGCCCGGAGTATTCCTCCCCGCTTCCCTGCTGCGAAAGCGATGATCATCCTTACTACACCATACAAAGTGAAGACTGCCTGTATCTGAATATCTGGACCAGGCAGATAAATCCTTCCGCAGGCCAGCCGGTTGTTGTTTATTTTGCGGATCAGGATTTTCTCACATCCCATACGGTAGAGCTTATGGAACGCAGGGTCATGGACCTTATTTCCATCAGTCAGGCCGTAGTCATTACCGTCTATACCCGTCTGAATGTACTGGGCTATCTGGATCTTAGCCGTTTTGATCCTGCCCTTGCTTCCTCCGGTAACGCAGGTCTTCTGGACCGTCAGGCAGCCCTTGCCTGGATCCGGGAAAACGTTGCTGCTTTCGGTGGCGCCCCGGAAAACATACAGATCCACATAGAAGCCAAGGCAGATCCTGCCATTACCATCGAACGCACCAAAGAAGAGTCACAGGCCATGACGGACCTGGTACTGGAACATCTGGGCCTTAGCCACAGTGAAGATCCCGTATCCGCTCTATGTGCACTTTGCTATGATGACCTGGCAGAAGCCGCTGTATATGCTCAGCGCCAAATGAGTGCCCGGATCGGCCACCCTATCGCATTTACTCCGGTGCAGGATCGCAATCTTTGTCCCGGACATCCTGTTACCAGGACCAAAGAAGGGTATCTGCGCGGTGCCAAAAAAGATTCCACGTATATCTTCCGCGGTATCCGCTATGCCAAGGCTGCCCGTTTCCATATGCCGGAAGCTCCCGATTCCTGGGAAGGCATCAAGAATGCTCTGGTTTACGGGCCGGTTTGCCCGGAGATTGAAACCGTCAACCCGGATGATAACTATACCGTGCCCCACGTTTTCTATCCTCAGGAAGAGAACTGCCAGTATCTGAATGTATGGACGCAAAGTCTGTCCGAAGAGGCCAAAAAACCGGTCCTGGTATGGTTCCATGGAGGCGGTTTTGCCACCGGTTCCGGCATCGAGCATTTTGCTTATAACGGCAAAGCACTCAGCGAAGCCGAAGATGTGGTCGTGGTCACCTTAAACCACCGCCTCAATGTATTAGGTTATCTGGACCTTTCCGCTTACGGAGAGGAATATAAATATTCTGCCAACCTGGGTACCGCCGATCTGGTGGAAGCCCTGCGCTGGGTAAAAAACAACATCTCCTCTTTTGGCGGTGATCCCGCCAATGTAACCATTTTTGGACAGTCCGGTGGCGGAGGAAAAGTAGCCACTCTTCTCCAGACCCCCTCTGCCAATGGGCTGTTTCATAAAGCAGTGATCCAGTCCGGCCTTGCCAAATTCCATCACGGACAGGATGAAAAATCCTCCATGGCAGCCAAAATCCTGGACAATCTGGGGCTGAATGCCGGCGATGTGAAAGCATTGGAAACCATTCCTTATCACAAGCTGGCCGCAGCGGTTACTGCCATCGATCCCAGAGCAGGCTTTGCATTCAGTCCCACCAGAGACGATGATTTCTACCTGGGCGATGCCTTTGAGGTAGGCGTATGTGAGCACGCCAAAACCATCCCGGTTATGGTCGGTAACGTTCTTGGGGAATTCTCCCAGAACTTTATCTTTACAGCCGAAGAAAGTCCTGCGCCTGTGGAAGGCAAAAACCTCTGGTCCTATGAAAAGACCGTCCAAATTTTAAAGAAAGCATTCAACGACGCTGCCGGGGAAGCAGAAACGCTGCAAAAAGCAGCTTATCCTTCTCTTCCTCTGGCCAACGTACTTTTTACAGACAGTATGTTCCGTCCCAGCACCTTTGATTACCTGCAGATGCGGGCAAATGGTGGAACACACAATACCTTTGGTTACATGTTCAGCCTGGAAATGCCGCCCTATGGTGGCATCCTTCCCTGGCACAATGCAGAGATCCCTTACGTATTCCACACCGCAGACGCAATTGAACCCTCCTCTATTCCAAACCTCACAGACAAAATAGAGTCATTTGTTTCTCATAGCTGGTGTGAATTTGCCAGAACAGGCGATCCGGGCTGGGCATCGTACGAAGAAGCAGATCATCAGATGATGTACTTCGATCAAGAGTGCATTGCAAGGGACAGCTCCGCAGAAGAAAAGCTGGTCCGTTTTCTGGCAGAACATCCGGCGGAGCTTACCCGGGTGGTACGTCAGCAAGCCCCCATCGGGTTTGGCGGAGGTCCCAGGATCCGAACCTATTGATATTTACTTCCGATTTTCAAAGAAGCGAAATAAAAATGCAGATACCACTAAGGGTATCTGCATTTTATTTTCTTCGTATATTTACAGTTCTCTGGTTGTTATCGGAGGTTTCGCCCGTTCCGAATACGATACGGGCAGATCACTCCTGGCAAACATCCACCCAGGCTTTGAAACCGGAATACTTCTCCAACTGCGGGATGGTCATCTCAATGGCACTGTTTCCGCTGCCTGCGGCAGGAAAAACCGTTTCATGCTTTTTTAAAGAGACATCCAGATATACCTCCACGCCCTCTTTCACTGCAAACGGGCACACACCACCGGCCGCATGGCCAATGTACTCCTCTACTTCCCCAAAGGGGATCATCTTTGCCTTCTTTTGGAACTGTGCCTTATATTTCTTATTATCCACGCGGGACATGCCGGATGCGATCACCAGAATGGCCTTATCATCCACCAGATAAGACAGGCTCTTTGCGATCCTGTCCGGTTCCGTATGAAGGGCGGTTGCCGCAAGATCCACCGTTGCACTGGATTCGGGTAATTCGATCACTTTTCCTTCCAGTTCGGTGCCCAGAAAAAATTCCTTGACGTTCTCTACTGCCATGGGTGTAAATTCTCCTTAGTTCATTACTTCTGCAAGGAGATTATAGATATATTCATAACCATGCTCATAGCAATGGGTTCCCTCGGACCATGACCCATAACGAAGGCGCTTGTCCTGGCCGTTATCAAATCCGTCTGCCAGCATCGCCTTGATCAACGGATCCAGCGCAGGGAATGCAATATCTTTATCTCCTGTATAAGCATATACATTATAAGATAAGTCGTCAAAGCCATTCTTCTTTAACTGTTCTTTCATGCGCTGCGATGTCTTTTCCGCAAAGTTTTCGCCACCTTTTTCTGTAATGATCCAGCAATCGCCACTCATAGGCATGTAGTTACGTACCAGATCCAATGCGTTCAGGTACATCTCCCAGGTTGTCTCGGAGCTCATGGAAAATCCACCGAAACCCCGATGATCACGGTCTGCAATGGTACGGAATTTCCGGTCCACCACCGGAAGCAGGTCATTACGGAACTCCTTGTGATAAATCTTGGTCAGATTCCCCAGTTCTCCCATCTCGTGAAGCTTCTCCCGGTCTTCTTTGTAGTAGAAGGTGGGTGTGATCACGATCAATGGCTCAACATCTCCGTTCTCGATCATATGGTCCAGAATATGCACCAGTTCCAGGCTTCTGCTCTGGCAGTAGAAGAACTCTTCTTCATCTCCTCCGCCGCCATGCATCAGAAACAGGACCGGATATCTGGCATCACTGTTATCATATCCCTTGGGCAGATAAGCCAGCGCCCGCTTGGTCACTCTGCTCTGATCGCCTCCGTACAGCGTAGCTTCATAGGTAAATTCTTCCAGCTTCCCTCCGCTTATCACTTCATAATATTCTTTTGGTACTCGTTTCATTTCATTCCCCTTTCATAAGATGATCGTTTTTTTGCTGATCCGCACACTTTTACACGATCTATTATAGCTTAGGGGAATTACGGATTATATCACAGTTTCTGTCATTCATTGCTTATTTTCTGTGATTGGATCTGCTTAGGCTTTTCCTCCATAAACGAAATAAAAGATTTCCTCAATGACAGAGCGTTATCTATTTCTTTCTGGAACTGTTGACCAATATAAGATTGATCATCTGCAAATAAATATTTCACATTCTCTCTTATTTTTACTACGTGATCAAGTTCACTGATCAGAGCATT
>JAIKYN010000158.1 GCA_024683155.1 Lachnospiraceae bacterium
TGGAATACGGTGTTGCGGATGCCTGCTCCATAGAAGATCACAAGAATGGGAGAAAAGGATGTTAGAAATTGTCACGCCTTCTTTGGAAGATATGTGGTTCAGGGAGCAATTGCTGGCAGATGAAGAAACCATGTCCTATAACCATGCCTGGGGCGGGACCGTTCTCTTCCCCAAAGAGGACTGGATGGAATTTTATGATTTCTGGGTCCTTCATCCGGATGATCGCCATTACTATCGCTATCTGAAAAACGATGCCGGAGAATTCGTGGGGGAGATCGCTTACCATTATTCCTCTGAATACAGTGCCTATATGATCAATGTGATCATCTATGCTCCGTACCGGAGAAGCGGATACGGCAGCGAGGGCCTGGATCTGTTATGTGACGTTGCCAAGGAACGTGGGATTTCCGTTCTTTACGATGATATCGCCATCGATAATCCTGCGATTTCCATGTTTTTAGCCCATGGCTTTACGGAAGTTTCCAGAACGCCGGACGTTGTCCTTCTGAAAAAACACCTTTGAACGATTCCGGGAGAACCCTATGAGTCTTACTTCTTTCCTTTTAAAATTTGCCGCCCCCTTACCGGATCTTATGGCCTTTCAACATTATCTGTTCATCGGCCCGCATCCGGATGATATTGAGATCGGTGCCGGTGCCACTATATCCAAACTGGTTTCCATGGGGAAAAATGTCTCTTTCCTCATCTGTCTGGATGGACGCTTTGGACTGGATTTTGCCCCTCCCGGTACGACACCGGATGCCCTGGCGCAGATCCGAAAAAAAGAAAGCCTGCAAGCAGCTTCCTCTTTGGGTGTAACAGACGTTCATTTCCTGGAGCTCTCCGATGGAGGCTTATACCAAAAAGAAGATTTGCTTCGTAATATGGCACAGGCCATCGGCAGGATCTCCCCCGACATTCTCTTTGCACCGGACCCTTGCGTTACCAGCGAATGTCATGCGGATCATCTGAATGTGGGAGATTGTGCCCGAAACCTTGCATTTTTTGCTCCGTTTCCGGAAATTATGGCCCATTATGACGCCTCTCCTGCAGCGGTGGATGCCATTGCTTTTTATATGACCGCTAAACCCAACCGTTATGTGAAAACTTCCGGGTATCTGGACCGGCAATTTACGGCGATCCTGTCCCATGAAAGCCAGTTTCCCAAAGATTCCGACGCTTTCCGGTCGGTACGTACCTATCTGAAACTACGCTCCGTGGATTTCGGTCTTCGAAGTTTCAAAGGACACGCGGAAGGCTTCCGGGTGCTTGGTCGCACGCAGATGCACTGTCTGCCGGAAGCGGGAAAATAAAGTCGTTTTTGATGGGAGTACAAGCATGGCAAAAAATACCGACGCCGGCCTGCGGGAACTGGCCAGACAACTGAATTTATCGGAAACCACCGTGTCCCGCGCTCTTTCCGGAAACGGACGGATCTCCGTAGCCACCCGGGAACGGGTACGGGCCCTGGCAGAAGAGATGGGCTATGCTTCTCCTTCTCAGAAAAAGCAGAGTCAGTATCGCACCTCCTCCGGACACAGTGGAAATGTGGCGGTGGTTTTATCCCGAGATCTGTTGTACGAATCCGAATTTTTCCATCTGGCACTCTTAGGTGCTGCTGCCACTCTGGCAGAGCATAACTATGAGACCCTGGTTATTTTGTGTAATTCCAATGAGTATCGCCCCCTTCGTCAGGCGGTGGAAAAAGGGAAGATCGACGGTGTCATCTTTACCCGTTCCATTGAGCAGGAACGAAGCATCGCTCCCTTAAAAAAACAGGGCCTTCCGGTGGTGCTTCTTGGTTCCGGTAACAAAGATGCGGTTCTGGTGGATGGAAATATTTCCCTGGCCTGTCGGGAACTGGTGGCCTGCATTGCCGCTTATGGCGCGAGACGCATCGCCTATATCGGCGGAAATACCAACTATATCGTAAATGAAAACCGTCAGCGCGGCGTGGAGAAAGGTATCTTTGACCAGGATATCCATGCCGATTCTTCGCTGATCTTCAACAATGTGGAAACAAAGGAAGATTGTTTTGCCGCGGTAGAAAACGCCATTGCCCATCAGGCAGATGCCATTATCGGAGGAGACGATGTCCTTACGGAATGGGCCTTCGAGGCCCTGGTGGAAAGCGGTTTGTCCGTACCCGGCGATATGCTTCTGGCCTCCTGTTTCGATTCCAGTGCCATGGCGCAGCATACTCCTCCCATCACTGCAGTCCACATCGATGCCAGAGCCCAGGGCATTGCAGCTGCCCAAGCAATGGTGCAGCTCCTGCACGGACAGGAAGTAAAACATATGATCCGTACGGAACATGAGATCATGATCCGCCAGTCTACTCGCAGGAAGCGCTGATGTGCTTCCTGTTTTTTTCATCATTTTTCTCATCTTCCATTTTATTCTTCGTTTCTCCTGCTTCTCTGTTTTCGTTTGCATCGGATCCTTCTTACGCTTTTCATACCTCTTTTCATTTTGTCTTCATACCCGTTTTCAGACACATTTGTCCTGGTGTCTTTTTCAGATATTTGTGTAAAATAGTCAAATACTCTGTAAAAGCGACCAACTTCTTGTGAACTTCTGCCAATTTCGTTGACTTTGCATTTTACCCTTGCTACTCTATGTTTGCGCGCGGACGATTATGTCGTTCATTTATTTTTTTGTTTTTTTATCTGGGAGGAGATATAACATGTTTCGAGGTCGATTGATTCGGCAGGGAGCTCTATGCCTTGCCGGTGTACTTCTTGCAGGTTCATTTTCCATTCCCACCTTTGCAGCAAATGATAACAGTCACATTATTCGCGCAAACGGTGGCTATGATCCTGCTTCTTATCCCGCTAAAACACTGGACGCTTCCTTTACACAGGAATCTATTGTTTTAGACGGTGTTCTTGAAGATGCTTATCACAATGCATCTTCTTCTAAGATTCAGAACGTAAAACCCGTAGATTCATATGTCTATCCGGAAGGCGGGGAAACTTCCGGCGAGCTGTATGCTCTGTGGGACGGTCCGAATCTCTATTTAGGGATCGAGGTAACGGATGCCTCCGTCGTAAAAGAATCCGAATATAAATCCAAAGGTGCGGTAGGAGATAATCCGGCCATTCCGTCAAAAAAGGTTCTTACCGGATATATGGAATGGTTTGGATTTCAGTTCCCGCAGTATAGCAACGTTCCCGATATGGACAGCGTAGAGATCGGTATCGATCTGTTTCATGATCAAACCGTCTACGAAACAGATACCAAAGGTATTGTTACCGTAGATGCTGCCGGTAATTTCTACTATTTCCGTAATTCCAACATTCCTTCGTTAGGTTGTCCTCTTGCGGATCCCCAGCATCCCGAATATCGGGATCTGATTAAGGGCTATGCGGTTTCCGATCGACTGGACGAAGACGGAAACGTGATCGGATACACCGTAGAGATTGCTTTCCACATCGAAGAAACCGCCATGACCAACGGTACGGAGATCGGTGTGGATATTAAGATCAACGATGCTTCCGAAGTTTTGGATCACTACGAAACCGTGGAAGTACCCAATCCCGATTACATTCCTTCGGTATCGGAAAATGACCCGGTTTCCGGAAATGATCCGACAGATCCTGTTTCCGATAATGATCCGGCTAATCCTGCAGGTACCACTTCCGATAATGATCCGGTAAATCCTGCAGGTACCACTTCCGATAACGATCCGGTTGGTTCCTCGGATCCCGACTCCGGTGATCCTTCTGACAACGGTTCCAACAACCAGGCAGATCCCGATGCCAACAACGGTGCCAACAACCAGGCAGATCCCGATGCGGATAACGGCTCCAACGGCCAGACAGATCCCGGTGCCGATAATGGTTCCAACAATCAGGCGGATCCCGATGCGGATAACGGCTCCAACGGCCAGGCAGATCCCGATGCGGATAACGGTTCCAACAGCCAGACAGATCCCGATGCCGATAATGGTTCCAACAATCAGGCGGATCCCAATGCGGATAACGGCTCCAACGGCCAGGCAGATCCCGATGCCGATAATGGTTCCAACAGCCAGACAGATCCCGATGCAGGTAATTCTTCCGGCGATCAGCCTATGGCCGGCAATGATACGCTCTCCGAAGTTTCCGGAAACGATCCGGATCAGGAGGATGTTATCAACACCACGGATCCTACCATATCAGTAGAACAGCCGGTGTATGTTGTAAAACATCTCTCCAGTATTTTCTGGAGTCATGATCAGGATTCCGTTTATACATCCTTTGATCATGAACATGCCAACAGCATTGACTGGGGCAGCGTTACCCTCCGTAATTGGAACGGAGAAGCCTTTGCTTACAGTAACTGGCTTCTTCAAAAGACCATGAACTACTTAAACTCCGCTTCCTTCCAGAAGGGGGTTTATACCGCAGATTCTCAGGCAGCTCTGGAAATTGCCATGAATAATGCACAGGTTTATTTAAGCAGTACCAGCCAGATCCCTTCTGCTACGAAAACGGCAACGGATCAGCTTCTTACCGCCGTTAAGAACCTTCGCTGGGCAGATACCCGCTACCCGGATCCTGCAGATCTTCCGGTACAGACCACTTTGCCCAATCCTTATCAGTTCTTCCAGTCTTCCCGTATGGTTAAGACAGCGGCCGACTGGAAAGATCGCCGGGACCAGATCCTGGATCTGGCACAGTTCTATGAATATGGCTATAAGCCTTCCTATGATACGGTAGAGGTTATTGGTGTTTCTCCTTTTAAAAAGGGCGAAAAGGATTCTTCTTCCATGTGGGGCAGCTCTTATTCCTGTGATGGCTCTCGCATCACCTTAAAAGTAACCGCCAATGAACGCTCCACGTATATGAGTTTTCAGCTGTATTCCACCAGTCAGGAAGCAAAAGAAGCTGCCGGACATGGAGATCAAAAAGCGCCCGTCGTATTGTCCTTCGATGGTGATATCGCGGCTTATCGCAATGCCGGTATTTCCGTCATTGGTCTGCCGTCCGTTTGCTCGGATACAAGAACCAATGATTATGCATGGAATCATCGTAACGGCTCCTTCTACGATCTGTATCCTTATTCCAGAAACGGCGAAGCGGCTCTGAAGGAGGTCAGCAATGAGATGGCTTCTGCCTGGGGTGCTTCCGTTGTGATCGATGCACTGGAGCAAATGGCAGAAGACAAAAATGACGTGGTTGCCGACCTGGCCGTGGATCAGTTAGCCGTTACGGGCTTCTCCATCAATGGTAAGTATGCCTTTGTAAGTGCCGTCTTTGACGACCGTATTGATGTTTGTATCCCCGGAGCTGCCGGTGCAACCGGTCCTTCTCCCTGGAGATATGTATACACCGGTCAGGAATACGATTGGTCCGGAACCATTTATGCTTCCACCGATCCTTCCGTTTCCAATGCACAGTATGCCTGGGGAACCGAGCTGATGGCCAACTCCATCCGTCACAACCGTGTACGTGAGACCGAGCTCTTCCGTCATTTCCTGACACCCGGCCATA
>JAIKYN010000276.1 GCA_024683155.1 Lachnospiraceae bacterium
ACGATCAGGCTGACCAGTACAGCGTAAGGTGTTTTCATAAAATAGCAGCCAATATAACAGATGATCCCGATGATCAGGGAATCCACGATCTTACCGGAAATAAAACCGATAAAGGTTCGATGGGTAAAGCGAAAGGCTTTGATCACCTTATTGGCAAAGGGCTCTTCGAAAACAGCATATAAAACCTTCTTAAACTGCCCTGCGAATTTCTCTTTGCTGTAAAGTACATAAATGGAAATGATAAAGCCAATGACCACATTCCATAAACCAATGGCTGCATTGAACAGACTTAAGGATATGTTTTTCAGAATCTGACTGGTTTCCGGATATACATACTCTTCCATCCAGTTGTTAATGGTCTGTCCGCCGGTTAAAAGATAATTCTCAATATTTGCTTCAATTTCCGGATTATCGATACGGAGTTTTTCAATATAGTTTTCCAACGTTTGCATGTATACAGGGAAATGGATCAGAATGCTCTGAACACTTTTGATAACTTCGGGGATAACCACAGAGAAAAAGGCAGTAACGATGATCAGTACCAGCACGATGCTGATGACCATGGAAATAAAACGTAAACTTTTACGGCATTTTTTGGAATTAGGATCATAATGAAGCTTTACATAGATCGGTTTTAATATATGTTTCTCGATCCAGTTTACAATGGGTGTAATAAGATATGCGATCACAATACCGTCAATGATGGGCATACAGGTATGGATCCCGCTTTTTAGACTGTCAGCGATACTGGAATTACGAAGGATAAAGAAATAGAAACTGATACTGGCAATTATGACCAGAAATGCAGTGATACCGATCTGAAAATACTTATTGGACGATAGCCGAAACCGCATGAATATGCCCCCAAAGATAATCGTAAAATGGTATAATTACTAAGAAAACACGGGTTGTATCAACCCAATGCTTATTTTAGCATTGAAATCCCTGAAAAGGAATAGTTATGAACGGTCAAAAATATCAACAGGAACAGGATAAGATCAATATTTCCAAAACCAGAGAGATCCTTGCTACGCTTCCGCCTTTTATCAAGGATTTTATCAATGGCATCGCAGATTATACATCTACCCGTACCAGGCTTGCATATGCTTATGATATCCGCGTTTTTTTTCTGTTTATCCAGGAGAATAACCCCTTATATAAAGACAAGGACTTGAAAGAAATCCCTATTTCCGTTCTGGATGAGCTGACACGAAAAGATATTGAAGAATACCTGGATTACATGACCTATTACCAGAAGGAAGGCAAGGAAGTTACCAATCACGAACGCGGGAAAGCCCGGAAGATCTCTTCTCTTCGCAGCATGTATCGTTACTATTATCAGCATGAAATGATCAAGAATGATACCGCCGCCCTGGTTCCGGTACCGAAGCTGCATGAAAATGTGATCATCCGTCTGGAGCCCAATGAAGTAGCGATCCTGCTGGATCAGGTGGAATCCGGAGCAAAACTTACGGCAAGTCAGTTAAAGTACCATCAGAAAACAAAACTGAGAGACGTTGCCATCTTAACCCTGCTCTTAGGAACAGGCATCCGTGTATCGGAATGTGTGGGGATTGATATTAATGATGTGGATTTTGATAATGACGGAGTGATGGTCCACCGGAAAGGCGGTTACGATTCCATCGTATATTTCGGCTATGAAGTGGAAACAGCCTTGCAGGATTATCTGGAGGAACGACGGAATATCATAGCGGTACAGGGCTCTGAAAACGCCTTATTTCTATCCCTGCAGAATAAACGTATGAGTGTTCGTGCCGTTGAAAAAATGGTAAAAAAATACGCAGAAAACGTGACGACCCTTAAGAAGATCACACCACATAAGCTGCGAAGTACTTATGGTACCACCCTGTATCGGGAATCCGGGGATATCTATCTGGTGGCCTCTGTCCTGGGACACAGCGATGTGAATACCACGCGAAAGCATTACGCCGCCCTGGATGAAGACCGCAAACGATCCGCTGTAAAGTATGTACAGCTGCGAGACAAAGAAAACAAGCCTGAGGAATAAACCTCAGGCTTATTATATGCTGATTGATTCGCAAATCTGACGATATTAAATAACAAATAATAATAGAATATCACAGTAACATCAGTTCCATACCTTCGATTCATTGGGAGATACTTCTCCGGCCAGGATCGCACGATAATCTTCCAGATTCTTACGAAGTAAGGTAGGTGTATCCAGCTCGTAAGGACAATGCTTCGTACACTCCATGCAGTGAAGACAATCTTCGATCTTTTCCATTTCTTTCTGCCATTTCTCGGAAAGCCAGTTTTCGGAAGGTGCCCGGCGTACCATTAAGGACATACGTGCACAGTTGTTAATGGCAATACCGGCAGGACAAGGCATACAATAACCGCAGCCACGACAGAAATTACCGGAAAGTTCTTCTTTTTCTTTTGCAATAAACGCAGAGATCTCAGCATCCATGGAAGGCGTATTATCCATATAGGAAAGCCATTCTTCCATTTCAGACATCCGTTGTACGCCCCAGATGGGTACTACGTTATCATACTGCGTCATGAACGCCATGGCAGCTTTGGAATTGTTGATCAAACCACCTGCGAGGCCTTTCATGGCAATAAATCCCATGCCTGCCTTCTGACAGGCTTCTACCAGTCGGATATCACGATCGGAAGCAAGGTAAGAGAAAGGAAATTGTAAGGTTTCATATAAACCGCTTTCCACGATCTCTTCCGCGACACCGATCTTATGAGCGGTAATGCCTATATGTCGAATAAGGCCTTTCTCTTTGGCTTCTACCATGGCTTCATAAAGACCTGAGCCATCGCCGGGTCTGTAACATTTCGCGGCCATATGAAGCTGATAGACGTCAATATAATCGGTTTTCAGATTATGAAGAGATGTTTCCAGATCTTTCCAAAATCCGTCGGCAGTGGTAGCTGCAGTCTTCGTGGTAATGATGATATCATTTCGAATACCCATATCCCCGAAGGCATAACCGATTTTTTCTTCACTGTCACTGTATGCCCTGGCTGTATCAAAGAAACGCACTCCGCCTTCATATGCTCTGCGTAAGATATCGGCTGCTACTTCCAGGGAATCCCTTTGGATGGGAAGAGCGCCAAAGCCGTTCTGCGGTACGGTAATTCCCGTATTACCTAAAGTGATTTGTTTCATACCCTTTAATTCTCCTTTATCGAAGGATCGCATATAAAGAATAAATATATGCGTCAAGTGATCCGTCCATTCTTAATTAGATATTCCGGATCCTGCGATCGATGGTTACAATCCCATTATACAACATATATGATTACAAAAAATGCATCCAATCGTAAAGATCGAATGCATTTTTACATAATCCGGGGATTTGGATTATTAACAAAAATAAATATGGTCCTATCAATATTTGAATACAATAAAATAATCAGGATATGTTCCTATCAATACTTGAATACAACAAAATAATCAGGATATATTCCTATCAATACTTGAATGCAACAAAATAAACAAGGGATCACTGCTTAAATTCAGCAGAATAATAAGGAACAACCAAAACGGTACCGGCACTGATCTGATCCGGATCTTCAATGTGATTGATAAATGTAACTTCTTCAATATAATCTGCAACGGAATCATAATGAGAATCTGCATATTCGGAAGCAATATCCCATAAAGACTGTCCATAT
>JAIKYN010000292.1 GCA_024683155.1 Lachnospiraceae bacterium
TGATCGCCTCTTTGATCACTTTTGCCATATAATCGATCATCTCATCCGTCATTCCGGGGTATACACCTACCCAGAAGGAATGATTCATGATCCGATCTGTATTATCCAAGCTTCCAACAACGCGATAGCATGCTTCATTGCCACGGATATCATCAAAGCAGGGATGTTTGGTCAGATTTCCGGAAAACAGCATCCGGGTCTGGACCCCCTTATTTTCTATATAGCGAACCACTTTTTCCCGATCCAGTGCATCCGATAAGGTCATAATAAAGCCAAACCAACTGGGATCTGCGTGTTTTGCAGGTTCCGGAAGGATCAGCTTATCCTGCACATCTTCCAAGGCAGCATGTAATCTGGCCCAGTTGTGCTTTCTTCTCTCTACAAAGGAAGGGAATTTCTTAAGCTGTTCCACCCCGATAGCCGCCTGCATATCGGTCACTTTCAGATTATATCCGAAATGGCTGTACACATATTTATGGTCATATCCCTTGGGAAGTTCTCCATATTGTCCGTCATAACGATGACCGCAGAAATTATCCTGCCCGGAAGGACAGATACAATCTCTTCCCCAGTCACGGTAACTTAAGATCAACCGGTTTAAGACAGGATCATTGGTATATACTGCTCCGCCTTCACCCATGGTCATATGATGAGGCGGATAGAAGCTGCTGGTTCCGATATCTCCAACTGTACCGGTAAGATACTTCTTGCCGTCTAACTCGTAGGTACTACCCAAAGCATCACAATTATCCTCTACCAGCCATAACTGATGTTTCTTACAAAATGCTTTGACTGCTGAAAGATCAAAAGGATTTCCAAGGGTATGCGCGATCATAACTGCTTTCGTCTTATCGGACAAAGCAGCCTCCAATTTTGTTACATCGATGTTATATTGGGGAATTGTCACATCTACAAAAACCGGAACGGCTCCATACTGGATCACCGGCGTCACCGTCGTAGGAAAGCCTGCTGCAACCGTGATCACTTCATCGCCGCGGTTGATCCGTCGATCCCCCAATTCCGGAGCTGTAAGAACCGAAAAAGCAACCAGATTTGCGGAAGAACCACTGTTTACCAGATGTGCATATTTAATTCCTAGCCATTTGGCAAATTCGGTTTCAAATTCTTTTGCAAACCGTCCTGTCGTCAACCAGAAATCCAATGCGGAATCTACCAGAGAACACATCTCCTTCTCATCAAAGACACGTGCTGCGTATGTGATCCGGTCTCCTTCCTCATAAGGCTTTTTCTCCCGGAAATCATGGTAGAACTCTTCCACCATTCCAAGGATCTGCTTACGTGCTTCCTGCTCATTTTTCCAATTTGCCATGTTCTTCATTCCTTTATTTGATAAATTCTTTGATTTCCTGTTCCATCTCGGCTGAGATGTCTTTACCTTCCAGCCAGGTACGATACCAGTTCACCGTATGCCAAATGGTCTCTTCCATATGCCAGGTAGGTGTCCATCCAAAGGTACTCTTTAGCTTACTGCAATCCAGTTTCAGAAAACTTGCTTCGTGGGGTGCATTGGGATTTCCCTGATTTACCCAGGACAAACCATCGCCCCAGGTTCTGCAGAATAAATCAGCCAGTGCACCGGTTGTTACACAGTCCACATCATCCGGCCCCACATTGTAATAACCCGAATAGGTACCGTCCTCATATTGCATTTTTGCGATCATAAGATATGCAAAAAGAGGTTCCAGCACATGCTGATAAGGTCTTGTGGAATAGGGATTGCGGATTACAATGTCCGTTTGGGCCTGTACTGCTCTCACACAATCCGGAATGATACGATTATCCGCAAAGTCGCCTCCACCGATAACATTTCCGGCCCGCGCAGTCGATACTGCCACGAAATGTTCCGGGGCATCAAAATAACTGTTTTTATAACTGTGGGTAACCAGCTCGGAACAGCTCTTGGAATTGGAATAGGGGTCAAACCCATCCAGCGGATCACACTCCCGATATCCATATTCCCACTCATTGTTGTGATATACCTTATCCGTGGTTACATTCAGAACGCTTTTAACGCAAGTTCCATTCCGCACGCATTCCAGGATATTGACGGTCCCCATCACATTGGTTTCATAAGTACCTCTGGGATCCCGGTATCCGGTAAGGACAATAGGCTGCGCTGCAAGATGAAGCACGATCTCAGGCTTGGCCTCGTTAAAAGCCTTTGACAACGCCTCATAATCTCTGATATCTCCTATGACAGATGTCATCTTATCTTCCAGATGCAGCATCCCCCAAAGGCTTGGATCCGTAGGCGACTCTAAAGAATAACCGGTAACGATCGCTCCCGCATCCACCAGGATCTTACTCAGCCAACTTCCTTTAAAACCGGTATGACCCGTCAGAAATACTCTTTTTCCTTTATAAAACCCTAAATCTTTTTCAGTCATCTTCTTCCTCAAAATTAATCCGTTCCTCCTCGATCACAATGGGACGATTGATCACTCTGGTATTGATATTCAGGATATATTCCCCCATAAGCCCGATAAAGAACATCTGTATTCCGCTCATAAAGCACATGATCAGGATCATGGGTGCCTGTCCTGCTGCAAAGCGGTCCCAATATACCAGCTTCAGGATCAAATAAATAAGGCCTACCAAAAAACTCAATCCGGAAATAATAAAACCAAAAAATGTAGCGATCCGCAATCCCACCTTTGTATAACTGGTAAAAGAAAGCATCGCCGCATCATATAAGGTGAACCAGTTATTATGGGTTTTCCCGGCACGACGTTTTGCCTGCTCATAGGGGATCAGCACACGGTCCGGTGCATATTCTGCTACAACCCCACGTAAAAAAGGGGTCGGATCGTCCAGCTTTTTCATGATCTCAATAAAGCTTCTGTCATACAAGCCAAAACCGGTAAAATGCTCGATCTGATCCACTTCACTCATCTTTCGGATCAGCTTATAATAACAGCTTCTTAAAAAATACATGATCGGATTTTCTTTGCTACTGGTTTTAACAGCACAAACGACCTTATGCCCTTCTTCCCACTTTGCTACAAACTTAGGGATCATCTCAATGGGATCCTGAAAATCGCAGCACATTAGGATAATGCAATCCCCGGTCGCCTGCGTCAATGCATAATAAGGACTGTTGAATTGCCCGAAATTTTTCTGGTTAAAAATTGCCTTGATATGCTTATCAGCAGAGCATAATTCACGGATCAGTTCTCTGGTATGATCTTTGGATTTATTATCAGCAAACAGGATCTCATAATCATATCCCGGCAAAGAGCGTTTGATCTCTTCCGTAACTGCAGCTGCCATGGGCTTTACATTTTCTTCTTCGTTATAACAGGGAATCACTACCGAAATTCTCTTCATGTTATTCATATCTCCCTAAATCAAATATATGCACATACTCATATTGACCACCATTGATCACCCGAGCAAAGGATGCCCCGGCCGCAGGTCCTCCGATCAAAGCTCTGCAAGACGCTAACATATAAATGCGTACCAGATATTCAAAGCCCTGCTCATTTACATCGGAAATATAGTCAGCGATCAGCCCGTTTCCATCATATCCTTCAATAAACCGATTTCCTGTAACAACCACCTTTTCACCAAATGTGGCTTTCATCGTCTCATATATCTGCAGATCTTCTGTTACAAGATAGATATATTCCGTATCCGGGTGCAACTCTAAATACTCCCGGATCTTTGGAATTGCCTGCTCTACGGTAGGCTGAATCGAGTGTTTGGAAGGTTTCAATGCTGCATAGTCCGTCCCGCGAAGAAAGACTCCTAATGATCGGTTTAAATCTAATCTGACTCGTTCCAGATCCAATCGCCTTACAGATTCATCGGACAATTGAATATATTTTTGATATAAACGATATGCCTGACGGATCGCTTCCGGATCATCAAATATTTCATCCCGAATAAATCGCGGACAGCTGGAATTATAGCCCATATATAATGTCTTGTGGCAAAACGGTAATTCACTGCAGGAAATACCTGCTACAGGTTTAAAGAAAACTTCCCAGGGGGTGTTGCTGTCTTCTCTTTTTTTGTACTGTATGTCCTTCTCCTGAAGATCGACCACGGGGATAAGTTTTTTTTCTTCTGCATACATGCAGGCGCCCAAAACCCGATCAACAATTCCAAACAACCCTGCATGACGATCTTCATAAGAGATCCGAAAAAAAGCCTTATTCGGATTTTTACTGTTTTTCTTTATCACCCAGTGTTCTCTTAAATCATGATGACGGATAAACAGATTGATCTGCACCAGGATTGAAAAGATCTTTTTTTTCACTGATTTCATTATAATCTCGTTACTTTGCTTCCAATACGATTGTTTTGTCTGCTTCCTTTACCTGCTGGTCACTGACCTTATAAATCTTATCACAACCCTTTAGTGTTGATAATCGGTGTGCAACAATGATCATGGTCTTATCACCATGTAATTTTTCTATGGCATCCATAACAGCACTCTCTGTTTCCGAATCCAGCGCAGATGTAGCTTCATCCATAAATAATATAGGTGGATCATTATATAATGCTCTGGCAATAGCAATTCTCTGCCGTTGGCCTCCGGAAATACGCATTCCGTTTTCCCCTACCACTGTATCCAGTTGATCCGGGAGTGATTCGACATAAGTCCTTAGTTGCGCTTGTTCCAGTGCTTTCCAGATCTTAGCATCCTCTATATCAGCAGAATTAATGCCAAAAGCAACATTATTGCGAATAGAATCATCTGTCAAAAATACATTCTGCGGAATATAACCTACTAATTCACTCCACTGTTTAGGAATCTTTTGAATATCAACATCATCAATGGTTATATGCCCTTGTTGCGGCTTAAACAGTCCAAGGATCAGATCCATCAAAGTAGTTTTTCCCGCTCCGGATGGACCGATCAAACCAATGGTCTCACCTTTTTTTATCCTAAGAGATACATCGTTTAATACTGGCTCTTCACAACCCTCATAGATCCAGGACACATGGGAAAGTAAAATACTGTCCTCAAAATCCCCTTTAATGCAGAGATCCTCTACGCCATCTAAACGATCCGCATATTCCTTTGCTTCCTTCATATTCGTATATATATTGGTCAGTGAATCTCTGTAAAAAATAGCACTGTTATAATTACTGGTTATCTTCCCGATCGAAGGAAGAATACGAAAAGCTGCCACCGCAAAGGCTGCTGCGTTGGTTATAAATGCATCAGACATATCTCCTCGATATGCACGAATCGCCATGACTCCTATAAATACAGTTATACAAACCGTTTCTATAACGTAAGCGGGAGTTTCAGCCGCAAAATTACGAATGGATGTTGCCCGGCTTTTCTTCTCGAACGTGGTTTTTAATTTTTGATAAAAAAATGGTTGCCGTTTATTGATCAACAGCTCCTTGATCCCGGAAAAAGCTTGTTGCTGATATTCCAGTCCAAGGATATTGTACCGTATATACTGTTCCCCTTGCTTTTTAATGATTCCTCGAAAAAGAGACAAAACAAGGATCAGCACGAAACCGCATCCTACCAGTAATGCCAATGCCATTTTTGTATCTAGCACAATGATAAATATACTGATCAAGACCGTCGTTATGATCGCGGAACACAAATTAAAAATGTTCTCCAACATTGCAGATACTGCGCCGGTGTCCGTATGGGTATTATGCATTAATTGAGCTGAATTGGTTTGTAAATGAAACTCATAGGATCGATAAAGATAAGAATTAAATAAACTGATCGCCGTTTCTCTTTCAACCTTTCTCCAGTATTTTGCTTTTACCCAAGCCAAAAAAGATAGACATAAATTTTTTAAGAAATAAACCAGTATGATGCACGCAGTTAGTACTACCACAATCTGTTGATCACCGGTACAATTCAACCCGACTAAAATAGGTCCCAAGAATTTTTGTTCCAGCAGATTTTGAGGAGCAAGCAGCGCCTGCATATAAGGAACCACTACGGAAACACTGAGCATTTCCAGAAAGGATCCTATAACCAGCATAAAAAACAGACCAACACCCAG